>CAZWPW010000076.1:0-7877 GCA_964635525.1 uncultured Bacteroidaceae bacterium | reverse complement strand
GCGAATATGACGAAGAACTTCATTGCCTTGGCGTATGTTTCCCTGCTGTCCTTGTCTCTGCTTTTGCCGAAGACGAAGGGTTCGTATGCGAAGCGGAAGGCCTGCGTGAACATTGCCATTGCCATAGCCACTTTGGTTGACGCACCGTATATTCCCAGTTGCGTTTCGGCTGCGTCCCTGTCGTTGAACAGGTGCGGGAAAATGATTTTGTCGACCGTTTGGTTGAGTATCCCTACTACCCCCAATGCGAGCATTGGCATTGAGTAGCGCATCATTTGCTTCCACAATTTTTTGTCGAACCTCCATTTGAATCCCGTCATTTCGGGCAGGAGGAACAGCAATTGGCATGATGTGCAAACAAGGTTGGCAACGAAGGCGTATCCCACTCCGTATGACGGGTTGTAGAACCAGTTCACCGTTGCCGGAGCGTGCTGCCACAGCCACGGGCAGGCAATGAAGAAGAAGAGGTTGAGCAGTATGTTAGGGACGATGAACAGCATTTTCAATGCTGCAAACTTCAGCGGCTTCTTCTTGTACCGGAGGTATGCGAAGGGTATGCTCATGAAAGCATCCATTGCCACTACTATGGCCATCATGCCGATGAATTCCGGATGTTCGTGGTATCCCAACCATCCCGACAGAGGTACAAGCCATGCCATGCAAGCTACGATGAAGAGCAGCGAGCTCGTGCCTACGGATATGAGCGTTGTGCTATATGTTGTTGTTGGGTCTTTGTCGCTTCTGTTTACGAACCGGAAGAATCCAGTTTCCATCCCGTAGGTGAGTATCACTAAGAACAGGGCGGTCATGGCGTATACGTTGGTTATGATGCCGTATTGCCCTGATTCTGCCGACATCTTGGCAGTGTAGAGTGGTGTGAGCAGGTAGTTCAGGAATCGCCCGACTATGCTGCTTGTCCCGTATATTGCCGTGTCGCGTGCGAGAGACTTCAGTGCTGCCATGATGTGCGTTGGGGTGTAGTGTTCATCGTCTTTGGCGGTTGCGGGCTTCGTCGTTGCCGGTTTCGTCATTCATCGTCGAAGAGCCTTGACGTGCGTGGCGATGGTGTTCTGCCGAGGTGCTTGTAAGCGAGTTCGGTGACTTCCCGTCCTCGTGGCGTTCGTTTCATGAAGCCCTCTTTGATTAGGAATGGCTCGTAGACTTCTTCTAATGTGTCGTCTTCTTCCCCGAGTGCCGATGCCATTGTCGAGAGTCCTACCGGCCCTCCGTTGAACTTGTCGATGATTGTGCAAAGAATCTTGTTGTCAATTTCGTCGAGGCCGTGCTTGTCGATGTTTAGTGCTTCGAGCGCTACGGTTGCTATGTGGAGGTCGATGTCTCCGTTTCCTTTTACTTGTGCGAAGTCCCTGACGCGCCTTAGCAATGCGTTTGCTATTCGCGGTGTTCCTCTGCTTCTTGATGCTATTTCGTCGGCTGCCTCTTGCGAGCATTTGACTCCGAGTATTTTTGCCGAGCGTTTCACTATTCCGCTGAGCACGCTGTTGTCGTAGTATTCGAGGTGCATGTTTATCCCGAATCGCGCCCGCAGAGGCGGGCTTAGCCTTCCGCTTCTGGTTGTTGCGCCTACTAACGTGAATGGGTTGAGTTCGATTTGTATGCTTCTTGCCGAGGGACCTTTGTCAATCATTATGTCTATTCGGTAGTCTTCCATTGCCGAATAGAGGTATTCCTCTACGACCCTTGGCATGCGGTGTATCTCGTCGATGAACAGCACGTCGTTATGCTCCAGGTTTGTCAGCACTCCTGCCAGGTCTCCTGGTTTGTCAAGCACCGGGCCGCTGGTTAGCTTGAATCCCACTCCGAGTTCATTGGCGATGATGTTTGAGAGCGTTGTTTTCCCTAATCCCGGAGGCCCATGCAGCAGGACGTGGTCAAGTGACTCTCCTCTTAGTTTTGCTGCTTTGACGAATATCCTTAAGTTTTCGACTATCTTTTCTTGCCCGCTGAAGTCGTCGAACGACAGTGGCCGCAGTGCTTTATCGACATCTCGTTCGCGGTCAGTGAGTTTGTATCCGTGTATGTCGAAATCGTTATTGTCCATCGTTATGCCTGTTTCGTGCAAAGTTACTAAACTGTTCCCATTTATGTATTTGTTTTGCCTTTGCTTTGCACTATCTTTGCACGGTTTCCCATCCGGAAGCCGGCAATAGTTGATTTGCGCGTGTATGATACGCGCAGATTGAAAAACCAATAACAACCCATAGCAATGCAAACGACAAGAAAGGCTGCTATCGTGCTTGAGGACGGGACAACATTCGAGGGCGAATCGTTCGGGCATGACAAATCGGTTTCTGGCGAGGTGGTGTTCAACACAGCTATGACGGGTTATCCCGAGAGCCTTACCGATCCTTCGTATGCCGGCCAAGTGCTGGTTTCTACTTATCCTTTAATAGGCAATTACGGTGTTCCGCCCGAGGGCAATGATGCCAACGGGTTATCAAGGTTTTATGAATCAGAGAAAATACATGTCGAGGCACTCGTCGTGTGTGACTATTCTTACGACTACAGCCATTGGAACGGGCAGCGCAGCCTTGCCTCTTGGCTCAAGTCAGAGGGAGTGGTTGGCGTGACGGGCATTGACACGCGTGAGTTGACCAAAATCTTGCGTGAGCATGGATCGATGAAGGGCAAGATTGTTGTTGAGGGCTGCGGCGATGTAGACTTCACCGACCCCAATTCGTCCAACCTCGTTGCGCGTGTCAGTTGCAAGGACGTGGTTGAGATGGGTGCCGGGCGCAAGAAAGTCGTGCTTGTCGATTGCGGGGTCAAGCATAACATCATCCGCAATCTTCTCCGCCGTGGCTTGACCGTCATCAGGGTGCCTTGGGACTACGACTTCACCACGTTGCAGTGGGACGGACTGTTCATATCCAACGGTCCTGGCGACCCCTCGTTGTGCGGTGCTGCCGTTGAGAACATCCGCAAAGCCTTGACGATAGGCAAACCCGTGTGCGGCATTTGCATGGGCAACCAGCTGCTGTCGCAGGCGGCGGGCGCGAAGACCTACAAATTGAAGTACGGGCATCGCGGCCATAATCAGCCCGTGCGGCAAGTTGGCACGTCGCGTTGCTTCATCACGTCGCAGAACCATGGTTTCGCCGTTGACGACAGTTGCCTCTCAAGCGATTGGGCTCCGTTGTTCACCAACATGAACGACGGCACAAATGAGGGCATACGCCACAAGAGCAAGCCGTTCTTCTCGGCGCAGTTCCATCCCGAGGCGGCAAGCGGCCCTACCGACACCGAGTTCTTGTTTGACGAGTTTGCCAAGCTCCTTTGACCTCTTCCACTTTAAGCCACAATCAAAATGACCAAGGACATGCGAAACGACGAATTGACTAAAGTGCTTCTGCTCGGTTCGGGAGCATTGAAAATAGGTGAAGCCGGCGAGTTCGACTATTCAGGCTCGCAGGCTCTCAAGGCCTTGAAAGAGGAAGGCATCACCACCGTGCTTATCAACCCAAACATTGCCACTGTGCAGACTTCGGAGGGTGTTGCCGACAAGATATATTTCCTGCCGGTTACTCCGTTCTTCGTCGAAAGAGTGATTGAGAAGGAGCGTCCCGACGGTATCCTGCTGTCGTTCGGCGGCCAAACGGCCTTGAACTGCGGTGTGGAGCTTTACAAGTCGGGAGTGCTTGACAAACATGGCGTCCGCGTGTTAGGCACGCCTGTCCAAGCTATAATGGATACAGAAGACCGCGAGTTATTCGTCGGCAAGCTCGACGAAATAGGTGTGAAGACAATCAAGAGCGAGGCTGTTGAAACCATTGATGCGGCGTGCCAAGCAGCCGAGAAGCTCGGCTACCCTGTCATCATACGTGCGGCTTACGCACTCGGGGGATTGGGAAGTGGCTTTTGCGACAACCGCGACGATTTGGTGGCCAAGGCAGAGAAGGCTTTCTCGTTCTCGCCGCAGATTCTTGTCGAGAAATCGTTGAAAGGGTGGAAGGAAATAGAATATGAAGTAGTCCGCGACTGCTATGACAACTGCGTGACGGTCTGCAACATGGAGAACTTCGACCCTCTCGGCATCCACACCGGCGAGAGCATCGTCGTTGCTCCTTCGCAGACGTTGACCAACAGCGAGTACCACATGCTGCGCGAGTTGTCGATAAAGATAATCAGGCACATCGGCATCATAGGCGAATGCAATGTGCAATATGCCTTTGACCCCTCATCCGAGGACTACCGCGTCATCGAGGTCAATGCCCGGTTGAGCCGTTCGTCGGCATTGGCATCGAAGGCCACGGGCTATCCCTTGGCGTTCATCGCCGCGAAGTTAGGTTTGGGTTATGGTTTGTTTGACTTGAGGAACGCCGTGACTAAGGACACCTCTGCATTTTTTGAGCCTGCGCTCGACTACATCGTCTGCAAGATTCCGCGTTGGGACTTGAGCAAGTTCCAAGGTGTTGACAAGGTGTTGGGCTCAAGCATGAAATCGGTTGGCGAGGTAATGTCGATAGGGCGTAGCTTTGAGGAGGCAATACAGAAAGGATTGCGCATGATAGGGCAGGGCATGCATGGTTTCGTAGAGAACAAGGAACTTGTCATCGACGACATTGACCGCGCCCTTCGCGAACCGACTGACAAGCGGGTGTTCGTCATATCAAAAGCCATGAGGCGCGGCTATACAGTTGACCAGATACATGACCTTACCAAAATAGACAAATGGTTCCTGCAAAAGCTGCGTCGGATAATCGACACGGCCGAAGAGCTTGAAAAATACGATGAACTCGAACAGCTCGATGCTGGATTGCTGCGGCGGGCAAAGCAACAAGGGTTCTCCGACTTTCAGATTGCGCGAGCGATACTCAAGCAGCGCATGGCGGCTGATAACGAGGGATGCGGCTTGAAGGTCAGGGAAATGCGCAAGGCTGCCGGCATATTGCCCGTAGTCAAGCAGATTGACACCATGGCAGCGGAGTATCCGGCAAGGACCAACTACCTTTACCTGACTTACAATGGCACGGCGGGCGACATAGCTTACGAGGGCGACAAACGTTCGGTCATAGTGCTTGGCTCTGGCGCATACCGCATAGGCAGCAGCGTAGAATTCGACTGGTGCAGCGTCAACGCCCTGAAAACGGTGCGCGATACGGGTTGGCGGTCAGTGATGATAAACTACAACCCCGAAACGGTGTCCACCGATTATGCCATGTGCGACCGCCTATACTTCGATGAGCTGACGTTCGAGCGCGTCATGGACATAGTCGAGCTGGAAACCCCGCACGGTGTAATCCTGTCGACGGGCGGGCAGATACCTCAGAATCTTGCCACGCGCCTTGACGAACAGCACGTGCCAATACTCGGCACGCAGGCGCGTTGTGTCGACAATGCCGAGGACAGGCATAAATTCTCGGCCATGCTCGACAGGTTGGGCATCGACCAGCCGAGGTGGAGGGAACTGACTTCAGTTGACGACATACACAACTTCGTTGCCGAGGTAGGCTATCCGGTTCTCGTGCGCCCCTCCTATGTCCTTTCGGGAGCTGCAATGAACGTTTGCTCGAACGGAGATGAGCTTGTCGGATTCTTGAAACTCGCCGCCGAGGTGTCGCAAAAGCATCCGGTTGTTGTTACCGAATTTGTTCAGAATGCACAGGAGGTAGAGATGGATGCGGTGGCGTGCAACGGCGAGATTATAGTATATGCCATATCCGAGCATATAGAATATGCGGGTGTGCATTCAGGCGACGCCACTATACAGTTTCCCCCGCAGAAACTATATGTTGAGACAGTTCGCCGCATAAAGAAGATTGCAGGGCAGATAGCCCGCGCCCTTGAGATTTCAGGACCGTTCAACATACAGTTCCTTGCCCGCGACAACGACATCAAGGTCATTGAATGCAACCTTAGGGCTTCGCGCAGTTTCCCCTTCGTATCGAAAGTATTGAAGTTGAATCTTATCGAGTTCGCCACTAAGGTCATGCTCGGCATCCCTGTCGAGCGTCCCGCCAAGAACGAGTTCGACCTCGATTATGTTGGCATAAAGGCTTCGCAGTTCTCGTTCTCGAGGCTGCTCAAGGCTGACCCTGTGCTTGGCGTCGACATGGTTTCTACTGGCGAGGTAGGGTGCATCGGCGAGGATACTTACGAGGCATTGTTGAGCTCGATGCTTTCCACTGGCTACTCCATTCCAGTGACATCCATTCTCTTCTCCAGCGGGACGGCGCGCCAGAAGGCCGATATGCTTGAACCGGCAATGATGTTGCACCGCAAGGGCTGCAAGCTGTATGCCACTGCCGGCACCCACAAATTCCTTGAGGACAATGGCATCCCATCGACGAGGGTGGGCAAGCCGAGCGACAATGACGAGTTCCCCAAAGCTCTCGACCTGATTCATGACCGCAAGATAGACATGGTGGTGAATATCCCCCGCACGCTTGAGAAACGCGAGTTGGGCGATGGCTACATGATCCGCCGAGCGGCAATAGACTTCAACATACCGCTTATAACCAATACGCGCCTGGCAACCAACTTCATTAGGGCTTTTTGCCGCATGGAGATAGGTGACATAAAAATAAAGAGTTGGGACGAGTACAAGTGACGCCTCTGAAAACCCTTTCCGACCTTTCTCTGTACTTGGCAGAAAATACAGACAGGAACAGGCCTCATGTAGAATGGAAACCATGTGATGACAAGATAAAGGCTGACGAAATGGTTTAAAATCCATGCATTTTGTATTGAAAAGGTTAAAAAGGAGAAAAACTTTGACCATAAAAAAAGAAAATACTATTATTGCCAATCATTTTACTATAACACATAAAAAACAAACAACATGAAACGTAAAGTACTTGCTTTTCTGATGTCTGCGTTCTTCTTGGCAGGTTACGCGCAGGTAACCGTCCCTGATGGAGCGACAGACCCGCAGACGAGCACTGCGGAAAATCCAGTTTGGTACGGTATGATGTCATCGCATCTGACTGAAAGCGCGAGGCAGAACCGTTGGATGAGCTACGATGGCTCAAGTTTTGTCACCATTCAAAACACTAGCGGCTTAGGCAGCGTTTCGGACGTGACGCAGTATGCATGGAGGCTTGAGGACAACGGTGACGGCTATGTCAGGATAGTCCACTACACCGGTTACGAGGTGTATGTCCCGAGTGGCGCTACTGCTGGTGCCGGCGGAACTAACGAGGCACTCCAAATGACAGAAAGCGGAAGCGGGTCGCGCTGGGAGTTGATGCTAGCATCAGAATCAGGCGCTACTAATTATGCTCAAGCGGCTAGTTACCAATATGTCCTTGACTATGTTGACTATACAGGATCCCATGACCACGCTTTCCTGAACGCTGCGGACAGCGGGAGCAGTTACGCTTTGCTCATCTACGAAGCAGGTGTACACCAAGCTTCAGGTTGGTTCTTCGTTCCTTTGCAAATATCAGAATCAACATATTCAGTGACATGGGAAACGCCAGATAACGGCTCGATTGAGGTGACATACAATGACGGCAGCCAAGACGTGGTAATGAACAGTGGCGACGAAGTCGCTGCAGGCACAGAGTTGACCGTGACCTTCACCCCGGATGCCGGATATGCGTTGTTGCAAGCCTTGGTTAACAACGAGGATGTGACGAGCAGCGTCCAGAGTGGCGTTTACACGTTTACAATGCCCTCTTCTGCTGTCGTGCTTTCGGCAACATTTAAAGAGCAGCAAATCGTTACATGGAGTGTATTAGGCGATGGAGCGGTGGCAGTGAATGTCAATGGGCAAAATATCGAGAACGGCTCAGCAATCGCCTCTGGCGCATCATTTACAGCTACATTCACTGCCGAAGACGGTTACGAATTCGTGGCGGCAACGGTAAATGGCAATGATGTGACAGAAATGGCAGAGTTGAATTATGACACTT
>CAZWPW010000075.1:0-8007 GCA_964635525.1 uncultured Bacteroidaceae bacterium | reverse complement strand
TTCTTGAGGTTGCAAATGAATGAACCGTAGTTTGAGCCTTGCCCGCCCATGAAGCTGTAGCCCACAATCATGGTACGCGTGTCTATGGCAGGGTCAGCAGCTATGAGGCTGTCAACCTTCAGCATGGTAGCTTCTGTCCTTTCGCGTGAGCTGCCGGGAGGCAAGTCAACGGTACCCATGATGGTTCCCGTGTCCTCATTAGGAACAAGTCCTGTCGGTGTCACGTTCATTAACACGATAAGCAGCGCTATGCCGGCTACAACCATTGCCACTGTTAGAGCCGGTCTCTTTATGACTTTCACGACCCCTTTCTTGTATTTGTTCAGCATGTTTTCGTAGAACATGTTGAATGCTATATGGAAGCGGCCAATGAAAGTCGTCTTTTTCTTGCCTTCTTCCGAATGCGGTTTCAGGAATATGGCACACAGAGCCGGGCTCAACGTCAATGCGTTCACTGCCGATAACCCTATGGCTACGGCCATCGTTAACCCGAATTGGCGGTAGAAGACACCTGAGGTTCCCGACAGGAAGCTAACAGGGATGAACACCGACATCATGACGAGCGTAATGGCGACAATGGCACTTCCTAACTCGCTCATGGCGTCAATAGATGCCTGCCGCGCCGATTTGTACCCTTGGTCCAACTTAGCGTGGACACCCTCGACGACCACTATCGCGTCGTCGACGACTATCGCAATGGCAAGGACTAAGGCGCAAAGCGTCAACAGGTTCATGCTAAAGCCTATCATGTACAGAATCATGAACGTTCCTATCAATGCGACAGGTATAGCTATTGCAGGTATCAGCGTGGAACGCATATCCTGCAAGAACACGTAAACGACGATGAACACTAACAGGAATGCCTCCAAGAGAGTCTTTATTACTTCTTCAATTGAAGCATACAGGAAGTCGTTCGTGTTTTGCGCTATGTCTATGGCAAGCCCTGAAGGCAGGGTTTCCGAAATTTCATCAAGCAACGCTTCTATGTCCTCGATGATTTGCGTGGAGTTTGTGCCTGCAACTTGGAACACCATGCATGAAACTGCTGGATGGCCATTGACCTTGTTTGCATAACTGTAGCTCAAACGTCCCAATTCAACCCTCGCCACATCTTTTAACCTGAGGACTTGTCCATCGGTAGTAGCCTTTATGACGATATTCTCGAATTCTTCTTCCGAGCTCAAACGTCCTTTGTATTTCAAGGTGTATTGGTAGGTTTGGTCTCCATTTTCGCCCAAAGAGCCGGGAGCTGATTCGAGGTTCTGCTCGGATAGGGCGCTTGTTATATCTGACGGCATCAAGTTGTACTGTGCCAACACGTCGGGTTTCAGCCATATCCTCATCGAGTAGTCGGCACCCATCACCATGGCATCGCCGACACCAGAGACACGCTTGACTTGCGGAATGATGTTTATGGCTGCATAATTCTCTATGAACTCGCTGTCAAACGAGTCGTCAGGGCTGTACAATGAAAATATCAGCAGTATGCTCGTCTGGCGCTTTTGCGTGGTCACGCCGACTTGGGTCACTTCCGACGGCAAAAGACCCTGTGCCATTGACACGCGGTTTTGCACGTTGATAGCCGCCATGTCGGCATCTACGCCCTGTTTGAAGTATATAGTAATGCTTGCCTCACCCGTGTTTGACGATGTTGAGGTCATATAGTCCATGTTCTCTACACCGTTTATCTGCTCCTCCAGCGGCGTGACGACGCTATTGAGCACCGTTTGGGCGTTTGCCCCGGTGTAGGTGGCCGATACCATCACCGTAGCCGGCGCAATGTCGGGATATTGCTGGACAGGTATTGAAATCAAGCCTATGACACCCAGTATCACGATGAAAACCGAAATCACCGTGGACAAAACCGGGCGTTTGATAAACATATCTAATTTCATAATGCAATCGTATAAATTTATAACCCTAATTTGCCGTTCCTCTGGTCTTCAAGCGCCTGCTTGTAGTTGGCTTGCGATTCGCTTGAAGTGATGGGGATAATTGACTGCCCGTTTTTCAGGATGCTGGCATTCTCCATTGCAACTTTTTCATTTCCTTGCAGGCCGGAGGTTACGACATAGTTTTTGCCGTCATCTATCGAGAACACTTCCACCATAGTCATGTTTACCGTGCTGTCTGGATTGAGAACATAAACGAATTTCTTGTCTTGTACTTCTGAAAATGCCGTTTGCGGCAATACTATCACGTCATCCAAATGATATGGCACAATCATGTTTGCCATCCCGCCGCTGCGCAACAGGAAATCAGGGTTTTTGAACGTTGCCCTGATGCTTACCGAGCCGGTGGTTTGGTCGATTGCCCCGCTGATGGTTTCAAGTTTCCCCTCTTCTCCGTAGATGGAGCCGTCGGCAAGTTGGAGCTTGACGCTCGGGTAAGACTCCAGCACCGATGCCTGCGAGCCGTTTTGCCTGATGAGCTCCAGCAATTCTTTCTCGGTCAATGAAGCGTAAACATACATCTCCGAGATGTCAGACACTACTGTAAGGGGAGTGGTTATAGACGAGCTTACAAGCGCGCCAAGGCGGTAAGGTATGTCGCTTACTATGCCGTTTGACGGGCTTGTGACCTTGGTGAAAGAAAGGTTTTGCTCGGCGCTCGCCAGCTGCGCTTTGGCTGCGGCCAACTGTGCTTTGGCTGATTCATAGTTGTTCTCTTCCATGGCCAGGTCATAATCGCTGACGATGTTCTTCTTGTTCAGCTCACGCTTGTTGTCCAAGGTGATTTTTGACGTACCCAATGCCGCCTCGGCGGTTTTCACTGACGCCAATGCCGAACGATAGGCCGATTCATATTGCACCTGGTCAATAACAAACAGGACTTGGCCTTTCTCGACTTCAAAGCCTTCATCAACGCAAACTTGTGTAATGAACCCCGTGACCTGTGGGCGGATTTCAACATCCTGTTTGCCCTTGATTGTCGCAGGATAAGTCTTTTCCAAGTCGACAGTTGTCCTCTTAACTGTTTCAACTGCACATTCAATCAGCGAACTTGACCACGTGCTATCATTGCCGCATGATAACAGGGCAACGCAGCTGACAATAGTTAGCAAAAATCTCACTTTCATATCTGCATTACGTATTTGTTTATGGATATTCATATTAAAGCAATAATCAAAACTGTAAACCGTACATAAGTTTTCCGTGCAAAGCTAACCATTATATAGGCATGGCTTTTTTATATAACTTTTTTTAACGCGTTAAACTTTAACCTTAATAGCATATAACTGTTAAAACGGTGGTGCTTGGAGGCGGCAAAGCCAACGTTTAAAGTCCTTTGTCATTGCCTTGTTCCTTGCTCACTGCGCGGCAGCAAGTGCCTTTGCCCACCTTGCCCGCAACCATGAAACGGCTCACTGCGATTAAGTGGTGCGAAAGTACGGAAAAATATCATATCATGAAATTGTCCTTGATGGGTCAGAACGAATTGATTAACTTAGCAACTCAACGCAAAAGCAAGAGAAATGGCTGATTTCATTGAACTGGCAAGCAAGAGGCAAAGCGATAGGAACTACCAAAACAAGCCTGTAGCCCGAGAGCTGATAGTAAAATGCCTTCAGGCCGCACGTTTGTCGCCGTCGGCATGCAATTCGCAACCATGGAAATTCATCGTCATCGATGAACCGGAGTTGCTGCATCAAGTGGCCACGGCAACGTCAGGCATGGGAATGAACAAATTTGTGCACGAAGCACCAGTTATAGTAGCCGTAGTACTTGAGAAAATGAACCTTGCAGCCAAGATAGGGAGCGTAATCAAGGACAAGGAGTATTCGCTCGTTGATATCGGTATCGCAGTAGGGCATTTCTGTTTGGAAGCCGCTGAATTAGGATTGGGAACGTGCATTATCGGGTGGTTTGACGAGAAAAAGATAAAGAAGCTGCTCGGCGTCAAAAACAAAAGGATACCTTTAGTGATAACTATCGGCTATCCTGCATCCGGGCGCAGGGAGATATCAAGGAAACCGCTTGAGGAAATGAGCAGCTGGAACAGCTACAAGTGAATATCCCGATGCTATCCTTGTGGAGCATGACGGCGGTTGTCACGAAGCATCGAGGATCTTATTGGCTATCTCCATGTAACGGATGATATCGGTAGTCAGCTCGCGGACATATACATTCGTGCGCTTGTGCCCGAGCCGCACCAATACCGCATTGCGCGATGGGATTGCAATGACGTATTGCCCAAGCATCCCCCTGAAATAAGGGTTTCTCTGCCCGCAGTAGTCCATAATCCAAATCTGGAAGCCATAATAGTCAAGCGCATCCTCGCCCCATTGGTCTTTCAGATACGACGCAGGCGACATGGCCTCGTCGATAAACTCACGCGAAACAAGCTGCCTACCGTTCCAGTCGCCGCGCCTAAGAAGCAACCGCCCGAAACGCGCCATGTCTCGTGCCGTGGCATGGAAACAGCAAAAAGCCTTGGCATCGCCGCCCTCCTTGTCCAAAAGCCAGTAAGCATCATGCTCAGGCATCATGGGCTGCCACAGCTTGCGCTCGGCGTAACGGCTTAACCTCTCGCCGGTTGCAGCCTCGATGACGAAAGCAAGGAGCTGCGTCTCGCCGCTCTTGTACGTATATTGCACTCCCGGCTCGCTAACCACGTCAAGCCCCGTCACGAAGGCGCGCAGGTCATTGCCGTAGTAAGCGCGCGTCGTAGGCGAGAACAACGACGTATAGGACTCGTCCCAATCCATACCACCGCTCATTGTCAGCAGGTCGCGGATGGTAACCTTGGATTGCAACCCTTTCACGTATCCGGGCAAATAGTCTGACACGCGGTCGTCAAGGCTTCTTATCTTGCCTTCGTCCAACGCGGTGCCGGCGAGAAGACCCACTATGCTTTTAGTAGCTGAATAGATGTTTGAGGTCAGTGCGTCATTCCATTCCTTGCCGTAGCGTTCATACACTATGCTATCGTTGCGGATTACTAGGAACGAAACCGTACCCATCGAATCAAGGTAGGCTGAATCGGTTTGGCCAAGGCAATAGCTGTTATAGCTTTGCGCATTGGCCCATTGCCAGTATGAATCAAGGGCATGTAACGTGTCGCGGGCGAAGATGTCGGCATCAGTAATGGTAGGATAAAGATACCTCACTGCCTGCCGTGCATAGTAGGGCAGGCTGTAATATGCCAAAAGTACAATGGCAACTGATGCAACCGCAAAGGCTATCGCTTTCTTTTTAGTACTGACTTTCATGATTGTTAGCTAAGGGCGTTCCGGAAGGCAGAACCGGAGCCAAAAAATAAAATCCATGTTGCGCGGCGGTTAGGCACGCTGCAACAATGGACTGTATAGTGCAAACGCAAACGCACATGCAGGAAAGGATGCACGCAAAAGGATGACAGGATACGCTCGCATGCCGCAGCATGAGCTGTCACACGGTCATGATCTCTTTCTCCTTGAGTGCTAGCAGTTCATCGAGTTTCTTGACATATTTGTCATGCACTTTCTGCAGCTTGGCCTCGCCGTCCTTTTGCTCGTCTTCCGAAAGGCCTTCCTTTACTGCCTTCTTCAGAGCGTCAATGGCGTCGCGCCTGGCGTTACGCACGCTTATCTTTGCGGTCTCGCCCTCGGCCTTGCATTGCTTTGCAAGCTGCTTTCGCCTTTCCTCGGTCAAGGGGGGGATGCCGAGCCTGATTACCTCACCGTTGTTCTCGGGCATGATGCCGAGGTCTGAATTGATGATGGCTTTTTCTATCACCTTGAACATCGACTTGTCCCATGGTTTTACCATTATGGAGCGAGCATCTGGAGTGGTGATGGCGGCAACATTGTTCAGCGGAACCATCGTGCCGTACGAATCTACCTTTATCCCGTCAAGCAAGCGTACGTCAGCCCTCCCGGCGCGGATGTGCGCCAGCGATTCCTCAAGGTAATCTGCTGCCAGCTGCATCTTGTCCTCAGCAGCGCTGATGATCTCTTTTGATTCTGCCATGTGTGTTGTTATTTTAAGTGTTTTGGCTAAATGCCCTTGATGTGTTCAAAAATAAGTCAAATCCCGCTCATTTGCAAGCTGTCAACGGCAATTGTGGACTAATGTGCCGATTGCTTCGCCGTCAATTACCTTGCGCAGGTTACCAAGGGTGTCCATGTCGAAAACAATGACAGGCAAATTGTTTTCCTTGCACATGCAAGTAGCTGTCAAGTCCATGGCTTTCAAGCCGCGAGAGAGAACCTCGTCATAGCTTATTTCGTCAAACTTAACCGCCGTTGGATCCTTTTCTGGGTCGGCAGTATATATGCCGTCCACCCTTGTTCCCTTGAGCATGGCCTGCGCGCCAATCTCTATTGCCCTGAGAGATGCTCCTGTGTCGGTGGTGAAGAACGGGTTGCCCGTCCCGCCCGACATTATGGCCACTTCGCCTCTTTCGAGGCATTCGACCGCCTTTTGCCGGCTGTAGAACTCGCCAATAGGCTCCATGCGCACCGCCGTCAGGACGCGTGACTTAACGCCAAGCGATGACAGGGCTGACGACAGCGCAAGGCCGTTCATTACCGTGGCAAGCATTCCCATCTGGTCGCCCATGACACGGTCGAAGCCCTTGGATGCTCCGCTCAAGCCCCTGAAGAAATTTCCGCCGCCAATCACTATGCCTGCCTGCACGCCAATGCCAGCTATTTCGGCTATCTGGCGGGCATAATCGCCAAGTCTTCCGCCGTCGATGCCGTGGCCTTGCTCTCCCGACAGGCTTTCGCCGCTCAGTTTTAGCAGCACGCGCTTGTATCTTGCCATAAATACCTAACGTTTAAACTTATAAAATTGCAACATCAACCGTTGGGGCGGCTGTAGTTTGGAGCCTCGCTCGTGATGGCAACATCGTGCGGATGGCTCTCAAGCACGCCGGCATTGGTTATGCGGGTGAATTTGGCATTATGAAGCTGGCAGATGTCATGCGCGCCACAATAGCCCATGCCAGAACGCAAGCCGCCGACGAGCTGGTAAACCACCTCGTAGAGGCTACCCTTGTAAGGCACGCGGGCAGCTATGCCTTCGGGGACAAGCTTCTTGGTATCTGACACCGAACTCTGGAAATAACGATCTTTGGAACCGTTCTCCATGGCCTCGAGCGAACCCATCCCCCTGTAAGATTTGAACTTGCGCCCGTTGAAGATTATCGTGTCGCCCGGCGACTCCTCGGTGCCGGCAACCAACGAGCCGACCATCACGCTGTAAGCACCGGCAGCCAAGGCCTTGACCACATCGCCGGAATAGCGCAGTCCGCCGTCGGCAATCAAAGGAATACCGCTGCCCTCCAAGGCTTTAGCAACGTCGTAGACAGCCGACAGCTGCGGCACGCCCACGCCTGCTACGACCCTTGTGGTGCATATCGAGCCAGGCCCTATGCCAACCTTCACGGCATCTGCTCCCGCGCTGGCAAGCAGCTTGGCGGCCTCGCCGGTGGCAATGTTCCCCACAACCATGTCTATGCCGGGGAAAGACGATTTGGCCTCGGCCAATTTGTCGATAACCCCCTTAGAATGGCCGTGAGCCGTATCGATGACAATAGCGTCAGCCCCCGCATTTACCAAAGCTTCGATGCGCTGCAGTGTGTCATCGGTAACTCCGACACCGGCAGCAACGCGAAGGCGACCCTTGTCGTCCTTGCAAGCCATGGGCTTGTCCTTGGCCTTGGTGATGTCCTTGTAAGTGATAAGTCCCACCAACTTGCCGGCACGGTCGACGACGGGCAGCTTCTCGATCTTGTTCTCCTGAAGGATACGCGAGGCCTGCTCCAAGTCGGTAGCTTGGTCGGTAGTGACGAGGTTGTCCTTAGTCATTACTTCGTCGATGCGCTTGTCCATGTTGCGCTCGAAACGCAAGTCGCGGTTGGTGACAATGCCTAACAAGCGGTTCTCGTCGTCAACGACAGGGATGCCCCCGATACGGTATTCACTCATCAGGCCAAGGGCGTCCTTGACCGTCGAGCCGCGCTTGATGGTCACCGGGTCATATATCATCCCGTTCTCGGCCCTCTTGACTATGGCAACCT
>CAZWPW010000074.1:0-8010 GCA_964635525.1 uncultured Bacteroidaceae bacterium | reverse complement strand
GGCGCATGCACCGGGCTCGGCATAGCTCCAAGACGCATCGGGGATGTTTACGGGATATTCAAGGCCTATTGGACGAGGGTCGGCGCGGGCCCGTTCCCAACGGAGCTTAACGATGCCACGGGGGACATGATTTGCGCAAAAGGCCATGAGTACGGATCGGTGACCGGCAGGAAGCGGCGTTGCGGGTGGATTGACCTCGTAGCTCTGAAATATGCCGCTATGCTCAACGGTGTAACGAAGCTGATCATGACGAAAAGCGATGTTCTCGACGACTTCGACACGGTCAAGGCCTGCGTGGCATACAACATCGGCGGCGAGGAAACCGACAAGTTCCCCTACGATATAACGAAGGACATAAAACCCGTCTACGCCGAATTGCCTGGGTGGAAGACTTGCATGTCAGGCATGACAAGCGAAAACGAGTTCCCTGAAGAGTTCAACGCCTACGTTTCATTCATAGAGAGCTACTTGGGCATACCTGTGGTTATTGTCTCCGTCGGACCCGACCGGCAACAAACCATAGAGAGGTACTCCGGCAGCTAAGGCGCAACGAGACCTCCACGGCATCCCCGAAGGCTGGCAGCGGACAACAATCCGCTGCCAGCCTTTGCCACGTTATCCGGGCAGTTAAATGATTGTATCTGTGAATGGCTATGCCACGCCGCAGGCACGACGGCATTTTTATTACCTCAAAGATTTATTATCCTATATTTTAAATTTTGCAAGGCATATACAAGAATTATCCTGACATGTCAGTGTATTAAAATGATAGCAAACAAGCTAGGCATACACAAAAGTAGTGGGCAATATGGCAAATCAAGTATAAAATTGAAAGTCATTAGTGTCATATTAACAAACTGCAAGCTAAAATATATTTTTTCATCATTTTATTTGGCTTTCGTGAAAAAACACCTTATCTTTGCTAGCAAGGTTAATAATTTTAGTTCCACCAAACAAGAGTGCTTGTT
Organism: uncultured Bacteroidaceae bacterium; assembly: GCA_964635525.1. Lineage (GTDB taxonomy): Bacteria > Bacteroidota > Bacteroidia > Bacteroidales > Bacteroidaceae > Avibacteroides. Next base: position 7,042 of record CAZWPW010000074.1, on the reverse strand, counting down.
AAATGGCAAATACTTCATTTTGATATTGACGTATGTTTCGGTATGTGTCTTTGTGAAAAGGTGCATACCGTTTATCTTTGTAATAGGCAATCCCCAACCGTCAAATCCTGAATGCACACCTTTCACGATGAAAAATTAGGCGCAATCGCCGTCAAAAGGCACTGGAATGCCAAGCGCATAACAGTAAGAATCATTTCAGGCCATGTTGTGGCAACGGCCCCGCCATGGGCGCAGCCTAGCGACGTGCAGCACGTGATAGAGCAAAACCGCGAAGAAATAGCCCGCATGCTACATAAAGCGCGGCAAGACAACCGCAGCGACGGCACTGTGGTCGACAATGAATGGCTGAGCGTCACGCTTGAAAGCCGCGAGGGGGCCGGAACGAGGATTGTCAAAAACGCGGCGAGCTACAAGATAATCCTCCCTCCCGATTGCGGAATGCGCCTGACAGACGCGGCAATCACGGCGTGTCTGCGCAACCGGGCAAGCGAAACGTTGCCGGCCTTGCTCTCGGCGCTTGCCAAGCGCCACGGCTTCACCTACGCCTCGGTGGGCATCAATTCAAGCAAAACGCGGTGGGGCAGCTGCTCTGCAAAGGGAAAGATCAACTTGTCGGCATCGCTCATGCTGCTGCCCCGCCATTTGGTGGAATTCGTGCTGCTGCATGAACTGTGCCACACGGTGCACATGGACCACGGCAAAGGCTTCAAGGAACTGCTCGACAAATGCTGCTCAGGGCAACGGCAAAAGCTCGCCGACGAACTGCGCAAGCATACGGCAAGGCTATGACGCTGACGCTGCCCGCCGTATGCCCGTCAAAAACACAAACGCATATATGCACGGAGCCAGAAAGCGCATAACAGTAAGCTGGGTAATATCATCAGTATAATATTTCACCCCGAAGTCCAAGGGAAAATATATATTTGCAATCCGTAAAATTCTAAACACATAACCATAAACACGCTATGCAACTCATCAAAGACAAGCATTTCGGGGGCGAACGCCCGTTGTTCGCATCACACGACTTGCACATCGACAACGTGACAATACACGAAGGCGAGTCAGCAATAAAAGAATGCAGCAACATCATCGCTACAAACTGCCGGTTCGAGGGCAACTACCCGTTCTGGCACGTGCACGGATTCACGATAAAAAATTGCTACTTCGACGTGGGAGGGCGCTCAGCACTATGGTACAGCGACAACCTCATAATGCAGGACACCATAATCGACGCGCCAAAGATGTTCCGCGAAATGGAAGACATAGAAATAGAAAACGTGGTGATGAACGATGCCGACGAAGTGTTCTGGAAATGCAAGCGCATCAAAGCGAAAAACCTCAAGCTCAGGGGAGGAACATATCCCTTCATGTTCTGCGACGGGATAAGCATCGACGGGCTTGACAGCGACAGCAAATACGTCTTCCAGTACTGCCGCAACGTCGAGCTGCGCAACGCAAAGATAACCACCAAAGACGCCTTCTGGGAAGTAGAGAACGTCACGATATACGACTCTCTGCTCGACGGGGAATACGTGGGGTGGCACTCGCAAAACCTTCGGCTGGTGAACTGCCACATCAAAGGAGAACAACCTCTGTGCTACGCCAAGAACCTCGTGCTTGAGAACTGCACCTTCGACCCCGAATGCGACAGGGCTTTCGAATACAGCACCCTGCGAGCTGACATAAAGGGGGCGATAACAAATATCAAGAACCCTATGTCAGGACACATCATGGCAGACTCGATAGGCTCGGTGACAATAGACGAAAACATAAAACAACCCGCCGACTGCATCATAGAAACAAGGCAACAGTATAGCGCAAGCCAACCATAAACCGTTTCCTTCGCTATAAAGGCGAAACAATGGCCATCCAAGGAGCATGGAACAGCAGCAATACTACAGGACAAACCCGGGAAAACTAAAACGCGCAGTAATAGGGACAGCCTTAGCACTGCTGCTAGCCTTGGTTCCTGCAAACGGCATGCTTGCCCAAGTGTTCACGGGCAAAGTCACCAGCGACGACGGAACGCCGATACCACACGCATCACTCTACTTCAAAGACCTCGCAACAGGAGTAATGGCCGGCGACGACGGGCAATTCAACGTGACGCTGCCCGAAGGAGAACACATCTGTGAAGTATCGTCAATAGGGCACAAAAGGCTAACAGTCACCGTGGCAATAACAGATGGCACCACGACGGAAATGGACTTGATGCTTGAACAGCAAATATACATGCTCAGCGAAGTGATAATAAGCAGCACCGACGAAGACCCGGCAATGCAAATCATGCGCAACGCCATAGCAAAAGCCCCATTATACGCAACGCAGCCCGACACGATGCTCGCAGAAACATACTTCAAAGGGAAGGGAAAGTTCAAAAAAATACCCAAAATAATACAACGCGCAACAAATAAAGACTCAATAGCCAACGACATGCTAAACAGCGTGTTCATATTCGAGAAAGTAAGCAAAATAGCTTACAAAGCGCCTGGGAAGACAAACGAAACAGTCGAAGCCTTCATGACAACCTTCCCGGCCGAATTGGTAGGCGATGAGCTCTACACATCATACTCCAACTACTACTCAGAAGAATTGTACGGATGCACCTCGCCCTTGAGCAGCAACGCCTTCAGAATATACAACTTCAGCCACGAAGGAAGCTACCAAGACAAAGGCATGACAATGCACCGCATAGCAGTCACGCCCAAAAAGGACTTGCCAAACACCTTCAAAGGAACGATATGCATAGCCGACGACACATGGAGCCTCGCAGCAGCCGACCTGCAAGCACGGATACCGTCGGCAACAATAAACATCAAAGCCGCATTCGACCAACAAGCAGGCCCAATGTTCCTGCCAACATCACAAACAGTAAAATGCGAAATAACTGCAATGGGATTCGTGCTTGAAGCAAGCATAAACCAATCATACAACTACGCCCACATAGGACTCGCCGCAGAAGCCGGCAACCAAACAACAAACAGCAAAAAAGAAAAACTCGCACAGAAAATCGACGACCTCCAATCAGGCGACAAAACAACCAACGCACAAGCAAAAAAAGCAGCACGCCTGACGAAAAAACTCGTAAAGCTCGACAACAACACCCAAAACAACAAAAACAAATACGAACTCACAACAGGAATATGGGGGCACAAAGCAACCATCGACTCGCTCGCCAAAAGCAGAGACAGCAACTACTGGGAAACAAAAAGAATAGCAAGCCTTGACGAAGAAGAATTAGAAGCATACGGCAAAGCCGTCAAATGGAAACAAGCCGTTGACTCGGCAGCAAACCAAAAAGATGACGCGCTCGACAAAACAATGCAATTCCTGACAACCGGAGTGAAGTGGACAGGCAAAAAACAAAACTGGTGGATTGAAACAGGAGGAATTAGCGACATAATACCAGCCTACAACCTCGTAGACGGCTTCTGGATAGGACTCTCAACAAAAGCAGGCATAAAGGCAGGCGACAAAGCAATAATAACAGCAACGGCCGGAGCATACTACCTCGAAGAACGCAAAGCCTGCGCTTGGCACGCATCCATGGCAACGGACTACGCTCCTACGCTCAGGGGAAGGCTTGAACTCTCGGCAAGGCACTCCTCTGCCGACTTCAACAGCGAAAGCCCGGAAGGAAGAATAGCAACAGCCATAGCAACATCGCTCTTCGCCCGCAACGACGCAAAGTTCTATGACAGCCGGAAGTACGAAATAACCAACCGCATCGAACCGGCAAACGGCCTCGAAATAACCGCAGGCCTCTCCTTCGAACAACGCGCAACGCTCGAAAACGCAAAAAACAGCAGCTGGTTCAAGAAACAAGCAAAACCCAACATCCCCGACAACCCGCTCTATACCGATGCCGGGCAGCACGAAACACTGGCGCTCTCGCTAACGGCAAGCTACACGCCCGCGCACTGGTACGCCATGCACAACGGATGGAAGCAACACTACCCCTCAGCCTGGCCAACATTCACCATAGCCTACCGCAAAGCATTCGCCACCGGCGACAACTCCCCAAGCTACCACAAAGTCGAAATATCGGCAAAGCACAAAGCCAAAGCCGGGGCAAGGCACAACATAACATGGCAAGCAGCAGCAGGAATGTTCATCGATGCAAAACAAATGGCATTAGCCGACTTCAAGCACTTCGCAGCCACCACATTCCCGCTCACCGAACTGGAAATGGACAACAGCCTCGCCCGCGCCAACAACTACCAATTCTCGACAAACGACCGCTGGGTGCAAGCATCATTCTCATGGCACGCGCCGCGCCTGATCTTCAAATGGATTCCCTTCATGCGCTACACGCCATTCGACGAAGCCCTCCACCTGCGTGGCCTGGCAACGCAGGGCAACACGCCCTACTGGGAAGGGGGTTACTCGATAGGAATAACCTCCATGGCACGCTTAGGAGTCTTCGCAGGCTTCGAAGGCAAACAGTTCCAAAGCACCGGAGTGACCATAAGCCTGCCGATACTGTCATCAAAAACCGGCCTGCAAGGGCTGTTCTGACTTCCTTCATGGGATGGGGATAATGCTCATGCAGCAAAAGAAGGCATAACCCCAAGCAAGGCTTGCATAGGTCACGGGCAGAGATGAGGCTCTGCCAACCCACCTTCCCGCAGCCACGCGTGATTGACAAAAAGACATACAACCCAAGGGCGGCTTGGGTTGTATGTTTTCCGTCCTTGGGTTGTATGTTTCCGCAAACTGGGTATATTTAACTTTTGTTAGGTTTTCGATTAAGCAATTCCATGGTTTTACCTTACAGATTGCCAGACTTCAGGCTCTTTTCCTGTTATTATAACAATCGCGTTTCCCGGCTGCTGGCGGGTTGTTTTCGTGAATGAATTAAAGCAGAAAATGCAACTCAAAAGTTTAAATGGCGCAACCGCTTGCCAGGCCAAACAACTTGCTTTTGCGTTGTTTATGAAAAAGAAAATTCATTTGGCCCAGGCGAACTCCCGTGCTTCTGCAAGCCGGCCACAGCCAAAGAGGAATCTGGCTGCACTTTTCCCGCAATAACGCATAGAAAACAAGTGCATATTACCATCTTTGCGTATACTTGCCGCCACATCTTATTATTGTATTTGCGGATTGAAAACAATAAAGCCCGAGCGAGAATGTTGACGAATGACTTTCGAAACCTCATCATTGCACTGATTGCCATTTTGGCATCATCTGCCTGCCACAGGCATGCAACAATACTGGAGCAGATGGACATGGCCGAGGCACTCATGGACGCCAACCCTGATTCCGCCCTTGCCATATTGGAAAGCATTCCTGCTTCAAGCATCAAAGGCAAAGAGGCCGCAGCCAAGCATGCGCTACTGAAATCCATCGCATTGGACAAGAACTTCATTGACACAACGACTTTCGATGTCCTTCAACCAGCTATTGATTATTATGCCAAGAAAGGTTCTCCGGATGAGCAACTCCGCACATATTATTACCAAGGCAGGATATATCAGAACCAAGGCGATGATGCCTCTGCCATGCATTCTTTCATGAATGCCATCGATTTGAAACAAAGTGTGACTGACACGTTGCTGCTGGCCCACGCATTAGTGGCGCAAGGCACTTTGTATTTCAAACAGTACAAGACCGGCGAGTTTGTCAATAATAATTTGGAAGCGGCGAAATTATACGGAAGCATAGGGAAAGACATTCTTGAAATCAAGAGTTACACGAACGCGCTTGACGGCTATGTCATACTCAATGACAAGCCTGCGGCTGACAGCCTTTTAAGCATTTGCGTGCCTTTGGTGCAAAACAACCCCGGCGGAGAAGCATTTCTTTTCACTTCCTTGTTGTCATACGCCATAGAATTCTGCCAACCTGACGACCTAAAAGCCTTTTTAGACGAATACCAGGATTTGGAGCTCACCAAAGGCCAAACCATGAATTTCGCACAGGGATATTCAAAAATCGGGGAGCACGACAAAGCAATGGCATTCCTTTCAAGGATTAGCCTTATTGAAACCACCTTGGACTCACTCAAATACGCGTCGGTGAAAATTGAAATATTGGAGAGGCAAGGCAAGCATGAACAAGCTCTAAAGTTGTACAAGGATTACTCTGCCACACTTGAACGCTACCAGAACGAATTAATTTCGAAAGACCTTCTGTTTTCTGACAAAAAGCACCGGATCGAAATTGAAAACCTCAATGAGATACAGAAGAAGGACCGGATCATTTGGGCAACTCTGTGCGGCATTTTCTGTCTTGTAATACTTGCGGGCTGGCTGTATTACCATGGCTACCGAAGCAAGGTCAAACGTGTTTTGGCAGAGAAAGAGAACACGACTCTGAAACTCGAGCAAGACAACCTGCGCAAAGAAAAAGAAAAGGCGGAGCTTGAGCGGGACAAGAGAATCCTGGAAAGCGAAAACCTTAAATTGGAAATCGCGCAATTAGAAAGCGAACGTGACAATTTGAAGGAATTGCAAAGCAAACTGTCAGAATTTGCGAAACCAATCAAAGATGTCATCAAAATCAGGCTTGACATGCTCAACGGGCTGTTGGCAAAAGAGATAACCAATAATGAGAGCTATGCAGAGCCTTACAACAAGTTGATTGAAACTGTACGCAAAGACAAAAAGAAGTTCATGGACTCGACCCGTATTGCTTTCGCCGCATCGCATCCCAAGTTTATGGAGTATCTTGAGCAGCATGGACTGTCCACTGATGAGATTAACTATCTATGCTTGTATGCTATCGGCTTACGCGGCAAGGAAGTCGGAGAATACATCCGGATAAAACGCCATTACGTCATAAGCCATGAAATCAGAAAGAAGCTGGGCATAGACGAGCATGAGACGAATATCGGCCTTTATATCCGCAGGCAGATGGATTCTTTTGAACAGGGCAATGTCAATGGCTGTAAAAAATGATATGCTGGAGTATGCTTTCCCCGTTCGAGTAGGGGTAAGGCATGAAGCAGACTACCAATAACAGTATCAAGAACATGGCGGCAATGTACTGTCCACGAAGCTGATGCCCGAACAGCGGCCGAAGGCATGGAGTTTGAGGAAGA
>CAZWPW010000073.1:5715-8057 GCA_964635525.1 uncultured Bacteroidaceae bacterium | reverse complement strand
AAAGCAGGCCGATGCCGAGTCGAAGATAGCTGCAATCAAGGAAAGCATCGGGAAGCTGCGCGGCGGCGGGCATCAATGACCGTTACTTGTGCCGTTTGCGCGAATGCCTTTTATCCTTGTCTTGAACAGGGAGGCATTTGAGTTCGACTGCCACCACTTCGCTCGGGGCGAAGAGCCTTATGTTCCGTTGCGAAGTGCCTAAGCCGTTGGTTATTATGATGGGTGTTCCGCTGCTGTTGCGTTTCATTCCCGTCCTGTAACGTTGCCCGTGCCTTGAATGCACTACGGGCGCGTATATTCCGAAGAATGTGATTTGCCCTCCGTGCGTATGTCCTGACAGCACAAGGTCGGTATTGGCAATACTGTTATCAAGCGCATAGTCGGGGGTGTGCACGAGCATTATGACAAAATCGGAATCGTTGAGTTGCAATGTTGGCGTGACGGAGTTCGACACATCGAATGGATTGCGTATTCCAGATACTATCATCCACTCGTCGCCTGCGGTTATTGTGTCGTTTCGATGTTCGAGCAATGTTATTCCGTTGCGCTGCATTGCCTCGACTATCTCGTCGTAGCATGTTTCGTAGTCATTGTTTCCCATCACGGCATACTTGCCCAATGGCGCATCGATGCTGCCTATTGCTTCGAACAATGCGTTGATGTTTTGGCATCCTTCAACGTAGTCGCCTCCGAGCATGATTAAGTCCGGCGCGATGCGTCCTATCGTTTCTATTGTTCCGCGCAGTTGTTTGTCGGCGAATTTGCTTTTGTAGTGGAAGTCTGATGCAAAGACTATCAATGTACCGTCAAAGCCCTGAGGTATGTCCTTATGGCATATTTCATAATATCGCACTCTGGCCATGCCCTTTGTTTTGACATGGTAGCGTGTCGCGCATGATGTGAGGAGTGTGAGGGCAAGCACGAAGATTGTTGCCGCTTTCGTCATTTGCTTGAAATTCATAATTGCCGTGCCACGGCTTCGGAATGTATTATCTCGTATAGCCGCGCCACGAATGATGGGTCCAGGCCGCTGCGTTTGCCTGCTTCTGTCCATTTCTGCAAAACCTCGTTGTACCGTTGCGGCTGGAATGCGTCTTGTTTTCGTTCTTTTTTGTATTCACCTATCTTGCAGACCATTTCCATGCGTTGCGCCAGTGCATCGATCAAGTTGGCATCTATCTCGTCTATCCTTGCGCGCAGTGCATTGAGTTGTTCGTCTGCACCTTTGGTGCTGCTGAGGCCTACTTCCAACGCACCAAGAATATCCTTCAATTCTCCGGGTGTCACCTGTTGCTTTGCATCGCTCTTAGCGGTTGGCGGGTTGATGTGTGTTTCGACAATCAGCCCGTCCATGCCCAAGTCCATTGCTTGCTGGCATATTTCTTTTATGAAGCGTTTGTCGCCTGCTATGTGGCTCGGGTCGCAAATGATGGTTATGTTTGGCATTTTGGAACGCAATTCCAATGGTATGTCCCATTGCTGCCGGTTCCGGTAAGTCATTTTCCCGTATGCGCTGAATCCCCGGTGCACCGCAATTATATTCTTTATTCCAGCGTTTGAGAGCCTCTCTATTGCTCCTATCCATGACTCTGTGTCGGGCGTTATAGGGTTTTTGACGAGCACGGCGATTTCTTTTGCTGCGAGTTCGTCGGCTATTTCTTGCACGGCGAAAGGGTTTGTGACAGTCCTCGCCCCAATCCATACAATGTCTATTCCCGCCTCTGACGCTAATTTGGCATGTTGTTTAGTTGCTACCTCTGTTGCCGTGAGCATTCCGGTTTCTTCCTTGGCTTTTTTCATCCAGCCGAGCCCTATTTGCCCTACTCCCTCAAATGTGCCGGGCTTAGTGCGCGGCTTCCATATCCCCGCCCTGAAGATTTTTATGCCCATTGAAGAGAGTTCTCTTGCTGTTTGCAGCACTTGTTCTTCTGATTCTGCGCTGCATGGGCCGGCAATCAATATTTTCCCTTCAAATGTTCGCGGGAGGTTTGTTTGTTCAAGCCTTGGCATATCCTCGCCGGTTATTTGAATATTCCGACAATGTTGTCGAACTCGGCTGCCTTGCATGAGGGTTGCGGCTGTTGCTGCGCTGTCTCACTATTGTTGAGTTCGTCATATTTTTGCATGTCGGCTTTCGCCTCGTCATCATTTCCTGCCGAGAGTTTTGCTTTTGCCCTTTCTTTGTAGAGTTGTCCGGCATCCGGCATCAAGTCGATGGCATCGTCAAGCGTCACGACTGCCTTTAGCGGTTCATTGATGCTTATTTCGAGTTTTGCCTTTGCAAGATATGCATCGATGTTGAACGGGTTGAAGCCGATGAGGGTGTCACATATTGCCAATGC
>CAZWPW010000073.1:0-5705 GCA_964635525.1 uncultured Bacteroidaceae bacterium | reverse complement strand
CGTTGTCCAAGGCCAGGGCTTTTTCCACATCCTCCATTGCGTTTTCAATGTTTTGCATAGCCATTAGCGCTGCCGCCCGTTCGAGCAATGCTTCAATGTTACCTTCCTTGGCTGTTATTGATTTGCCAAAGCAGTCTATTGCTTCGGCTTTGTTGCCTAATTGGTATTCCGTTTTGCCTTGCAGCAGCAATGCCTCGGCGTTCGTGGGGTCAATCGACAATGCTTTCGTGGAGTGTTGCCTGGCTTCTTCAAACCTTCCCATGGCAAAGAGCAACGATGCCATCGAGAGATACGCTTCGGCAAGTCCCGGTTCGTTATTTACCAAGAGTTGAAGTGTTTCCAATGCCCTGTCGTTCTTTCCCAATGCAGCATACAGCGCGCTAAGGTGTCGCAAAGTTTCTGTTTCGGGCTTTATTTCAATGGCCTTGAGGAAACATTTTTCAGCATAGTCTGTTTTTCCGATTCGCATTGCCCTTATGCCGTCGTATTTGAATATGTCGAAATCCTTTTCGCTTTGCTTTGACAGATTGCTTGTTCCGTCGTTTTGAGTTCGTGGCGAGAACAGTTTTTTCAAATAGTTTATCATGGCTTTCTGATTGTATATGTGCAAAAATAGCAAGGCGCGTGATAAATTCCGCGTTTCGTTTGCCTTGTAATGCCGTCAACCGAGGAGCGTAACCTCTTTGAACCCGTATTTTCTTATTTTGCCGCAAGAGTCTTCAATGACGAGTTTCCCTTCCGGCCGTTCAATGTCTACTATCTTCCCGTCGAACGTCCCTGATGCGTCAGCATATCTTGCCTGTTGGCCAAAGTTGCATAGTTTCATCATATACTTTTCATGCATCCGCTCCATTTCTATTGGAAAGGCCAACAGGTTGTAGTGCATGATGAGCGATTGCCTTAGCCCTTTGGTGAGATTTGCCAGGTCATGCTCTTGTCCTGTCAACTGCGAGAGCGATACCGGGTTCGGCGCATCCGGAGGGAAGGTTGTTTGGTTGACATTTATTCCTATCCCCACGATTGATGCCGATATGCAGTGTGATTGCAGGATGTTCTCTATCAATATCCCGCATATTTTCTTGTCACGGTAATATATGTCATTCGGCCATTTCACTTTTGCTCCATCGCAAAACGAATCCAGATAGGTTGCAACCGACAGTGCTACAGCCTCTGACAAAGCGAATTGATTCCTTGCATGCAAGAAGGTCGGCTTGAGCAATATGCTGCACATTATGTTTTTGTTCTTTTCGCTGACCCAGACATTGCCTTGCTGCCCCCGCCCTGCGGTTTGGTATCCGGCGCTGACCATAGTGAACTCTGCCAGGTTGTTGTTGGCATGGTAGAGTTCTTTGAGCATGTTGTTGGTTGATGCCGTTTCTTCTATGTAGATTATCTCATCCATTATTCAGGGTCTTTGAAGCGCTTATTTCGTTCATTATCCCTACTGCACGGCTTACCGAATTGACGTTTTTAATCCTCACGCTTTTCTTTGACATTTTCTCCCTTATCTCGCAATTTCTGGCGTTCTGGCATACGTAGCCAAGCAGCTTGCCGAACTCTTCTGACTGGTAATAGTTTGATGACGGGTTTGAATCAAGGTATATGTACATGATTCCCGCCTTGATGACTACTTTCTCTAATCCAAGCGCCGTCGATATTTGGCGCAGCCTTACTATTCCCACAAGTTCTTCGCCTTGTTGCGGCATTGGGCCGAAGCGGTCGACGAGCTTTAGTTTGAATGCCTCTAATTCGTCGTTCGTTGCTATCTTGTCCAATTCCCGGTATATGAGCATGCGTTCGCTGCTGCTTGGCACATATTCATTTGGGAAATACGCTTCGAGGTCGCAATCTATTATTGTTTCCTTGTTGGCGGGTTGATTGCCGTTATCATACAAGTCATTGAATTCTTCAGCCTTCAATTCCTCAACCGCCTCGTTCAGTATCCGTTGGTATGTTTCATATCCTAATTCGGCTATGAATCCGCTTTGTTCCGCTCCAAGCAGGTTTCCTGCCCCCCGTATGTCGAGGTCCTGCATTGCTATGTTTATCCCGCTGCCGAGGTCACTGAAGTTTTCAATGGCTTGCAAGCGTCTTTTTGCTTCGGGGGTCAATGTGCTCAATGGCGGCGCGAGCAAATAGCAGAATGCTTTCCTGTTGCTTCTGCCTACCCTTCCGCGCAATTGGTGCAGGTCGCTCAGCCCGAAGTTTTGTGCCATATTGATTATTATAGTGTTGACGTTCGGTATGTCTATTCCTGATTCAATGATAGAGGTCGCAAGCATGACATCATAGTCGAAATTGATGAAATCCAAGATTGTCTCTTCCAACTCGGCTGATTGCATCTGCCCGTGTGCTATGCAAATCCTTACTCCTGGAACGAGTTTCTCAATCAGCTGTTTCAATTGCGGCAGGTCGTTTATCCGGTTGTTGACAAAGAACACCTGCCCGTTCCGTCCCATTTCAAAGTTTATGGCCTCCGATATTATTTCATTGTCGAAAACCTGTATTTCGGTGTGGATAGGATAACGGTTTGGGGGCGGTGTCGTTATGACCGACAAGTCCCTTGCTCCCATGAGCGAGAATTGCAGCGTGCGCGGTATCGGGGTTGCCGTCATTGTCAGTGTGTCGACATTTGATTTCATTTGCCGCAATTTCTCTTTTACTCCGACGCCGAACTTCTGCTCCTCATCTATTATCAACAGCCCGAGGTCCTTGAACTTGATGCTTTTGCCAATGATTTTGTGCGTGCCAATAAGTATGTTTACCTCTCCGTTCTCGATTCCCTTGAGTATTTTTTTTGTTTCTGCCGCTTTCCTTGCCCTTGTAAGGTATTCAACATTGCAGGGGAAATCCTTCAACCTTGTTTTGAACGTATGGTAGTGCTGGTATGCCAAGACCGTTGTTGGTACGAGCAATGCGACTTGCTTGTTGTCGCTTACGGCTTTGAAGGCCGCTCTGACGGCTACTTCCGTTTTCCCGAATCCCACATCGCCGCACACTAACCTGTCCATTGGGATGCCGCGCTCCATGTCCCTTTTGACATCCTGCGTTGCTTTCAATTGGTCTGGGGTATCCTCGTACATGAACGATGCTTCGAGCTCGTGCTGCATGAAGCTGTCTTTTGTGTATGCGAATCCTTTTTCATGCTTACGTTTTGAGTATAGCTTTATCAGGTCGCGTGCTATGTCCTTGAGCTTGGATTTCGTCCTCTCTTTCAACCGTTCCCATGCTCCTGTTCCGAGTTTGTTGACGCGTGGCGGTTCGCCGTCTTTTCCTTTGTATTTTGATATCTTGTGCAACGAATGTATAGAGACAAAAACCACATCATCATTTTGGTAGGTGATTTTTATCATCTCCTGCATTTTATCGCCGTTCGGTATCGCGGCTAAGCCTGCAAACCGTCCAATGCCATAATCGGAATGCACGACGAAATCGCCTATTTGGAACTGCTTCAGCTCTTTCAGGCTTTGGGCTATCTTTCCGTCCTTAGCCTTTTCGGCTTTAAGGTTGTATTTGTGGAAGCGGTCGAATATCTGGTGGTCGGTGAACAGGCACAATTTCAAGTCGTTGTCAATGAACCCTTCGTGAAGCACCTTTCTGACAGGAGTGAAGTTTATCTCTTGTCCTCTGTCTTCAAAGATGGACTTTATGCGTTCTATCTGCTTGTCGCTGTCGCTTGCTATGAATATCCTGAAATTCTCGTCCTGTAATCCTTGGATAGTTTTTTGCAGCAAGTCGAAATTCTTATGGAACAACGGTTGCGGCGTTATGTTGAAATCCAGCGAGTATTTGTATAGCTTCCTGTTCGTTGCAGGGGAGAATTCTACTTTCCGGTAGTTTTTGATTTTTTGGACGAACGTCTCGCCGCTTATCACGTAGTCGGAGATTTTGGCAGCACCGAGTTCCTCCTGCGACATGACGGCTTGTTTTGCAAATGCCAATGACGATATTTGCGCTATTGTGCCGGTGATTTGTTCTTTGTCGTTGAAAAACATCACAGTGTCGTCAGGCAAGAAGTCAAAGAACGACACTCCCGCACTGTCGCCATTAGCCAAGACGGGGATTAATGTTACTGAATCAAGTTTTTCATACGACAATTGGTTGACCACATCGAATGTCTTGATTGTATCAACTTCGTCGTCAAAGAAGTCTATCCTGTACGGGCTTTCATTGGTATAGGAGAATATGTCGACGAGGCTTCCGCGCATTGCTATCTGCCCCGGTTCATAGACATAGTCAACTCGTTTGAAGCCCATGCCGACTAAATTGCCGACCATGCCGACCATGTCGATATGGTCGCCTCGCTTGATGCGCAGCGTGTTCTTGGCCAATGCTTGTTGGTCGGCTACTTTTTCCGCCAAGGCCTCCGGGCAGGTCACGATGCAGAGTTTGCCTTGATGTGACTGCAATTGCGTAAGCACTTCGGTGCGGAGTATCTCGTTTGACGAATCTTTTATCCCGTATTTGATTGACCTCCTGTATGACGAGGGGAAAAAGAATATGTTTGGACCGCCGCACAACTGTACTAAGTCGTTGTAGAAATACCCGGCGCTCTCGCTGTCGCCAAGGACGACGAGCAAGTCATAGTCGTTGACCAATGACGAAACGGCAACGCTTGCCGCTGAAGCCTTGAGCCCGCGCAGCAGTATTTCGTCCTCGCCTGCATTTTGAATCAGGCTGGACAAGGCTTTCATGTTCTTATGCTTAAGTTGCAGCTTGCTGAATTCTGTCAAGTCCATTGCTTTGTCAGCATTTATTAGCGGAGTGTGAACAATTCCCTGAGGTATTTTGCCGTGTGGCCTTTTCCTTTTTCGGCCATCTCTTCCGGTGTTCCTGCAAAGACGAGTTTCCCACCTTGCCTTCCTCCGTCAGGGCCTATGTCGATTATGTAGTCCGCCGATTTTATCACGTCGAGGTTGTGTTCGATGACAATGACAGTGTTTCCTTTGTCGACCAATTCGTTCAGCGCGGCCAGAAGTATCCTTATATCCTCAAAATGCAATCCTGTTGTTGGTTCGTCCAAGATGTAGACTGTCTTGCCTGTTTCTTTTTTCGACAGTTCTGCTGCGAGTTTCACCCTTTGGCTCTCTCCGCCGGAAAGCGTTGTCGACGATTGCCCCAATTTGAGGTATCCCAAACCGATTTCTTGCAAGACCTTTAGTTTCCCGGCTATATCCGGTATGTTTTCGAAGAAATCGACTGCGGCATTGACTGTCATGTCGAGCACGTCAGCTATTGACTTGCCATTGTATTTGACTTCGAGCGTTTCCCTGTTGTACCTTTTCCCGTGGCATGAATCGCAAACGACGGAAACGTCGGGCAGGAAACGCATGTCAATAGTCTTGTAGCCATTGCCTGAACATTCCTCGCATCTGCCTCCGGCTGTGTTGAACGAGAAACGCCCGCTTTTGTAGCCTCTTATTTTCGCTTCGGGGAGTTCGGCGAACAATTCCCTTATACTGGTGAACACTCCGGTGAACGTAACCGGGTTTGAGCGCGGCGTGCGTCCTATCGGCGATTGGTCGACAGATATCACCTTGTCGACATGCTCCAAGCCTTCGACTTTGTCGTATGGCAATGGCGATTTCAATGAATGGTATATCGATTGGGACAATATGGGTTGCAATGTTTGGTTGACCAACGTTGATTTCCCGCTTCCCGAAACGCCAGTAACGCAAATCAGGCAACCGAGGGGGAAGGCCACG
>CAZWPW010000072.1:6168-8341 GCA_964635525.1 uncultured Bacteroidaceae bacterium | reverse complement strand
GGGGCGGGAAGATTTCCTATCATGCCCGACCCTGCCGTTGGCATAGGCGAATCGATTGGATATATGTCAAATGCCGGCATTTCGTAGGGATGTGCTGCAAGCAGGGCGCGAATAACCGAATCCTTTGATTGCCGTTTGAATACTGTTTCTATGCGGCATTCGTCTTCGTGGTGCAGCTTGCCCGGCGTACCTGCGTAAGGGTGCGACCCTTCGCCTGGCAAGAATGTGCCCACGCCTTGGCCATAGAACGAGCATGAGCTGTAGTTGCCAATGTTCCCGCAGCCGGCATCGAACAAGGCTTTCAACAATTCGTCGCGATTGGCATGGGGCACGAATGTGACTAACTTCATCAGCGATTCCTGGGCAGGGCGCAGGATACGCAAGCGTTCAAGGCCGAGCATTGAGGCTATCACCGCATTGATTCCTTTAATGTCGTTGTCAAGGCAGGTGTGTGCCGAATAGATTGCCACGCCATGCTTTATGGCTTTAAGGAGGCAACGCCCGACGTGGCTGCGCTCTGTTATGCTTTTCAGCGGGTTGAATATCAGCGGGTGGTGCGAGACGATAAGGTTGCAATGCTCATCGATTGCTTCGTCAATGACCCATTCGGTCACATCAAGGCAAAATAAAACCCCTGTGGTTTTAGTCCCTGTTAAACCAACTTGAAGGCCTGAATTGTCGAAACCATCTTGCTGGGACAAAGGAGCTAATCTCTCAAGGGCATCAAGGATGTCTCCAATTACCATGTTAGAATCTATTCCGGCAGCAAAGATAATGCAAACGGCGGGCAATGCCAAAGGGGACAGCAATTTTCACCTCAAGGCGAGGCTGTCACTCCCCTCAGGTGGCTGCACCATTGGCCTTTGCTTCCTCGTGCAGCTCAACGCTCCGCACTTTCTTGAACAAATCGGAGGCAAAGATGAAATCTATGAGTTTTTCGTTCTTGGCGGTGAAGATGTCCTTGCTCGTGCCCTCCCACTCCTTGACACCTTTGTGGATGAATACGATGCTCTCGCCTATTCCCATGACCGAATTCATGTCATGGGTGTTGATGATGGTAGTGATGCCGTACTCGTGAGTGATGCCATGTATCAGCTCGTCAATGACTAACGAGGTCTTAGGGTCAAGGCCGGAATTGGGCTCATCGCAGAAAAGGTATTTCGGCTTCAATGCTATGGCGCGGGCTATGGCGACGCGCTTCTGCATCCCGCCGCTGATTTCAGAGGGGTACTTTGATTTTGCATCTGCCAAACCCACCCTGTCAAGGCAGAACATGGCACGCTGGTAGCGTTCGCTTCCGGTCTTTGACGAAAACATGTCGAGTGGGAACATGACGTTTTCGAGGACTGTCATCGAGTCGAACAAGGCGGCGCTTTGGAACAGCATGCCCATCTCGGTGCGGAGGTGCTTGACCTCTTTCTTGTTCATCTTCAACAGGTCGCGCCCGTCGTACTTCAATTCTCCACGCTCGGGCGTGAGCAAGCCCACCAAGCATTTGACGAGGACTGTCTTGCCCGACCCGCTCTGGCCTATTATCAGGTTCGTAATGCCGGCCTGGAAGCGGGCACTGATATTGTCAAGAACCTCAACGCCGTCAAAAGACTTGTGCAAATGATTTACCTCTATCATCCCATCAGCAATTGAGTTAACACCAAATCAGCAAATAGAACCAACACGCTGCTCACGACAACCGAGTCGGTGCTGGCCTTGCCAACCTCTATGGAACCGCCTTCGACCGTGTAGCCGAAATATGACGAAACGCTTGCTATGATGAAGGCGTAAAAGAATGACTTGATGAAGGCGCACCACACATACCATTCGACGAACATGTACTGCAAACCATATTCCAACACGCTGCCAGGCATAATTCCGATGAACCAGCAAGAGGCGAAAGCACCCAATATGCCCGCGAAGATGCTGAAAACAACAAGCACCGGAATCATCGTCACCAACGCCACAATCTTTGGCAAAATCAGATAGGAGGCGGAATTTACGCCCATCATCTCAAGCGCGTCAATCTGCTGGGTGACGCGCATCGTGCCCAGTTCGGAAGCGATGTTCGACCCTATCTTGCCGGCAAGGATAAGGCACATGACGGCCGAGGAGAACTCAAGCAACATAATCTCACGAGTGACATAACACACAGTCCACTTCGGCATCCAAGGACTCTCTA
>CAZWPW010000072.1:0-6158 GCA_964635525.1 uncultured Bacteroidaceae bacterium | reverse complement strand
TCTATGTTCAATTTGATTTGGATGGTTACAACCGCTCCGATGAAGAGCGAAATGAGCAGCACAATGCCTATCGAGTCAACACCCAGTTGCTGCAACTCCTTAAGGTATTGCCTCAAATACATCGCGTAACGCTCGGGCTTGGCGAAAACACGCCACATGAGCATCACATACCTTCCTACTGCACCAAAAGCCTTAAACATCACTACAAGCATTCATTGGCGTGGCAAAAATACGACAATTTTGCCTAATGGCACAACACTGCCCTCGCAATGCAAGTCATAGCGTGGCGGCAGAAGCCCATGCACGCACTGTTGCACTATTTTTACTACTTTTGCAAATGACTATTCAACAGGAAACAAATGGACACTGCGAACCAAACTGGCATGCATGAAGGCGAAAAGATGCGTCTGCGCACCGAGAACCTCGTCAAACGGTACGGCAAAAGAACCGTAGTAAACGATGTGAGCATCGATGTCAAGCAAGGCGAAATAGTGGGGCTGCTCGGGCCAAACGGAGCGGGGAAAACAACATCGTTCTACATGACAGTAGGCCTGATAACGCCCAATGCGGGAAAAATATTCCTCAATGACATGGAAATAACAAAATACCCCATGTACAAAAGGGCGCAGAACGGGATAGGATACCTGGCGCAAGAAGCATCAGTGTTCAGGAAAATGAGCGTCGAAGACAACATCGCATCAGTGCTTGAACTAACCGGGAAACCAAAAGAATACCAAAAAGAAAGGCTCGAAAGCCTGCTTGCCGAATTCAGGCTGGAAAAAGTAAGGAAAAACCTCGGCGACCAGCTATCGGGAGGAGAAAGAAGGCGAACAGAAATAGCGCGCTGCCTGGCCATCGACCCGAAATTCATCATGCTCGACGAACCATTCGCTGGAGTCGACCCCATCGCAGTAGAAGACATACAAAACATCGTCTGGAAGCTCAAGTACAAGAACATAGGAATACTCATCACCGACCACAACGTGCAGGAAACACTGAGCATAACCGACAGGGCATACCTGCTCTTCGAAGGCAAAATACTCTTCCAAGGAACGCCAGAAGAACTGGCAAACAACAGCATAGTGCGAGAGAAATACCTGAGCAACAACTTCGTGTACAGGAAGAAAAACTTCCAAATCAACGACTGAACCGCAAACAATGATTTCGGTTGACAACTTGGTAGTCGATTTCGGGGCAACACGACTGCTCGAAAACGTTTCGTTCGTCATAAACGACAAAGACAGGATTGCGCTCGTAGGCAAGAACGGGGCAGGAAAATCAACGCTCCTGAAAATATTGGCAGGAGAAATGACCCCAACGCAAGGCTCCGTAGCAACATCAAAAAGCATAAGCATAGGATACCTGCCGCAAGTAATGCCAATAAGCGACAGCACAACAGTCTTCGAAGAAGCCCAAAAACCTTTTGCCACAATCATCGCGCTCGCCGGACAAATTGAATCGATGCAAAAGGAACTCCAAAGCAGGAACGACCACGAAACAAAAAGCTACCAAGAACTCATTGCCAACTACACGCAAGCGCAAGAACAGTTCGGCATCATAGGAGGAAACGACTACAAAGCGGACATAGAAAAGACACTGGCCGGCCTCGGATTCAAACGAAGCGACCTCAACAGGCCAACGGCAGAGTTCAGCGGAGGATGGAGAATGAGAATCGAACTGGCAAAAATACTCCTGCAGAACCCCGACGTGCTGCTGCTCGACGAACCGACAAACCACCTCGACATCGAAAGCATGCAATGGCTCGAAAACTTCCTCGCATCGAAAGCTAAGGCTGTAATGCTCGTGTCGCACGACAGGGCATTCATCAACAACGTCACAAACAGGACAATAGAAATCGAATGCGGGAAAATATACGACTACAAAGTCAAATACGACAAATTCACCGAACTGCGAAAACAACGCCGACAGCAGCAACTAAGAGCCTACGAAAACCAACGCAAGGCAATAGCGCAAACCGAAGAGTTCATCGAACGATTCCGGTACAAGGCCACGAAAGCCGTGCAAGTGCAAAGCCGCATAAAACAACTTGAAAAATTAGAGCGGGTCACTATCGACGACGAAGACAACACGACCATATCCGTCAAGTTCCCCGAAGCGGAACGCTCAGGAAACTATCCGGTAATAACCGACCAATTAGAAAAAGCTTACGGCAGCCATATAGTGCTCAAAGGGGTTACAATAACTATAAACAGAGGAGAAAAAGTGGCCTTCGTAGGACGAAACGGGGAAGGCAAGTCAACGCTCGTCAAATGCATAATGGGAGAAACACCTTTCGAAGGGCAACTAAAATTAGGACACAACGTCAAAATAGGGTATTTCGCCCAAAACCAAGCACAACTACTCGACGAAAAACTGACAGTGCTTGAAACAGTCGACAACATGGCGCACAGCCAAACAAAGGCCAAAACAAGGGACATACTCGGAGCATTCATGTTCGGAAACGACGCCGTAAGCAAAAAGGTACAAGTGCTCTCAGGAGGAGAAAGGGCACGACTGGCAATGGCAGCCCTGCTCATGCAACCGGTAAACCTGCTCATACTCGACGAACCGACGAACCACCTCGACATGCGCTCGAAAGAAGTACTCAAACAAGCTATCAAGAACTTCAACGCAACGGCTATAATCGTATCGCACGACCGCGACTTCCTCGACGGGCTCGTTGAAAAAGTCTACGAGTTCGAAAACACAAAAGTAAAAGAACATATCGGAGGCATATACGACTTCATCACAAAGAAAAACCTCCAAAACCTCAACGAGCTGAACACAGCAAGGAAAGACGAAAACGCAGCGCACAAAGAAAACTCCAAGCAAAAGAACAACTACGAGGAAAGGAAAACATTGAACAAAAAAATCAAAAAACTCGAATCGCAGATCAAAGAATGCGAAAAACAAATAACTTCGCTCGAAATAACACTGTCAACCATCGAAAACGAACTTGCCAATCCACAAGGAGCAGCCGACAACACGCTCTACGCAAAACACAAACAAACAAAACAGGAAATCAGCAAAGCAATGGACGAATGGGAAAAACTGAACAATGAACTCGAACTAATAAACAAACTCTAAACCCTAACAAAATGAAAACCAAAATCTGCATCCCGCTAACGGCAGCGGCAATAGCCGTAATGACGCTCCTCGGCGCATGCAAACAAAACCAAACAACAAGCGGAATAGACCTGGCTAACATGGACACAACAATAGTGCCAGGCAATGACTTCTACCGGTATGCCGGAGGAGGATGGATCAAAGCACACCCCATAACGCCGGAATACTCGCGCTTCGGAGCATTCGAATACCTCGCCGAAGAAAACCTCAAACAAATCAGGGAACTCATCGAAGGCATCGCGGCTCAACAACACAAAACAGGGACAATAGAACAAAAAATAGGAGACCTCTACAACTTGGCAGCCGACAGCGTCAAACGAAACAATGACGGATACAACCCCATCAAAGGCGACTTGGAAGCTATCAGAGCCATACAAAACAAAGAACAACTGCCGCAAAACATAGCAATGCTCCAAAAAATAGGGCTCGGGCTGTTCTTCATGCCATACGTGGGAGCTGACGAAATGGACAGCCGCAACAACATCTTCCAACTATACCAAGGAGGACTATCGCTCGGAGAAAAAAACTACTACCTCGATGACGACGAGCACACGAAAAACATACGCGACAAATACAAAAACTACGTCGCAAACATGTTCAAGCTAACCGGGAATGACGAAAAACAGGCCGAAGCCAAAATGAATGCCGTGCTTGACATAGAAACAACAATAGCAAAAGGCTCGAAAACCGCAACTGAACTGCGAGACCCATACGGCAACTACAACAAAATGACCTACGGAGAGTTCAAAAACAAATTCCAAGGATTCGACTGGGACGCATACCTCAAAACGCTCGGAATGCCCGAAATCGAACACATAAACGTCTGTCAAACACAACAAATCCAAACCGTTACAGAAGTGCTCGGCAATGCAACGCTCGACGACATCAAGGCATACATGGAATTCAAGCTCATCGAAGCAGCAAGCAACACGCTCAGCGACGACATATACAACGAGAATTTCAACTTCTACGGCAAAGTGCTCTCAGGAAGGCAAGAACCGTCAGAAAGATGGAAACGGTCAATCAGGACCGTCGATAACACATTGAGCGACGCAGTGGGGCAAATGTACGTCAAAAAACACTTCCCCCCGCAAGCAAAGGAAAGGATGATCAAGCTCGTGAAAAACCTCCAAACCTCGCTCGGGCAAAGAATAGACCAGCAAACATGGATGAGCGACGAAACAAAAGCCAAAGCGCACGAAAAACTGCAAACATTCCACGTCAAAATAGGATACCCTGACAACTGGCGGGACTACACGGCTCTCGAAATCGACAACACGACCTTCTGGGACAACATGAAGAGGGCAACAGCATTCGAATATGACTACATGATATCAAAAGCAAACAAACCGGTCGACCCAGACGAATGGCTCATGCCCGCGCAAATGGTCAACGCATACTACAACCCCACGACAAACGAAATATGCTTCCCAGCCGCGATACTGCAATACCCGTTCTTTGACATGCAGGCCGACGACGCATTCAACTACGGGGCAATCGGAGTTGTAATAGGACACGAAAAAGACGGCAACCTAAACAACTGGTGGACAAGCGAAGACTCAATACGATTCAACGAAAAAACCAAGGTAATGGAAGAGTTCTTCGACGGCATAGAAGTCCTCCCGGGACTGCACGCAAACGGGAAACTGACCCTTGGCGAAAACATAGCAGACCACGGGGGACTCAAAGTGGCATACCAAGCATTCAAAAACGCCATCAATGACAACCCATTGCCAGTAATCGACGGATTCACGCCCGAACAACGATTCTTCATAGCATACGCCGGAATGTGGGCGGCATCAATCAGGGAAGAGCAAATCAGGCTCTTGACAACAATCGACCCGCACGCGCTCGGCGAATGGAGGGTTAACGGAGCGCTGCCGCAAATCGACGCATGGTACGAAGCATTCAACATAACCGAAGACGACAAAATGTTCATACCCAAGGAAAAACGGGTAGATGTCTGGTGACAAACAGTGCATCCCAGACAACCAGCGCAACGCGCAAACACCCAACAGAGGGCTGTGTCAAAAAGGTAAAATTTGGGCACAGCCCTTAGGTGTGTTAGAATTGATAAAATGCAAGGCGTTGAGGGTGAGGGCTACAGGAGTTTACTTTCGTAAATGACTTAGCCCGAATCCCGATAACAACGCAGCAGTTTGCAATTATGACACACCGCTCAAACATTTCCTCACACAGCATCCTGCATACCCGCACGCAGAGGTAAGCAGACAAACACTCCACGCAAGGGCAGCCTGCTCCCCACCCCAAGCCTGCCTGCACCATGCGCAAAACACACAAACACACCATATTAACCGTCTGGCATCGCGTGCAAAGCAGAGTAGCATCCCATGTTTGACAAGCCGGCAGCAAGCGCGAAACAGGCGGGCACTGCAAGCAGGGTTGGCTCGGATAGCATGCCAAGTTGCCCTGGGTCGGGAGAAATCCTTATTTTTAGGGTAAAAATATATAATCTTACGGTGCAAATACATATTTTTACCTTAAAATTACGTATTTTTAAGATAAAAATAAAGATTAGATGCTATCCAAGGGAACTTTTCATACTGCCCGAGGATACTCTTCTTCCTACGGAAAGGAACTTTTGTCACTGCGCCTGCAAACTCAGCATCGTGCCCAATCCGGCACAACGCACTGTGGATACGCGGTTTCCATCTGCCAGAGCAAAATTGCAATCAGTTTGCAGTAACGCAAAAGGCCGTGGCTGGAATTATTCCACCACGGCCTTTTGCTTGTCGTGTCAGGCGTTTGCCTGTTTTCAACCGAGATGTATTGCTTCTGAGGGGCACACGTCGGCGCATGTTCCGCATTCAGTGCACATATCTGGGTCTATCGAGTACTTTTCACCTTCTGAAATTGCCCCTACCGGGCATTCGTCGATGCATGACCCGCAGGCGATGCAATCGTCATTGATAACGTAAGCCATAGTTTGTATGTTTTAGTTGTTAGACGATGCAAATATAATCACTTTTAGGTATCAACCAAGCCTTTGATACCTATTTTTTGCTATTCGC
>CAZWPW010000071.1:0-8504 GCA_964635525.1 uncultured Bacteroidaceae bacterium | reverse complement strand
ACAGAGCCGTCGGGAAAACTTATTTTTATCATAATTGCGTCGTATTGTTCGGTTCGATGTGCAAATGTAACAGAAATATCAATTAATCAATGCCAAGCAGGGCAATGCTTATGATTTAGTTCATTGGAAACGGAAAGAAGATTGTTTCGCGGGGATTCCTTGCCAAGGTACTATGGCCATCACATTCGAAACGAAACCATGAGATAAACCACGTTCATCCCTTCTTGCGTGAAGAAAGGATGAACGTGACAATTCAAAATGCCTTCATCGTGTCCTCGAAGGCCGACAAGGCAGCCTTTGCCCCCTCGCCCATAGCTATGACTATCTGCTTGTAGGGGACATTTGAGACATCGCCTGCCGCGTAGACCCCGGATGCCGAGGTGCGGCAATGCTTGTCGGCAATTATCTCGCCTGCCGGAGTAACATCTAACTCTTCGCTGAAAGGCTTGCTGTTGGGCATAAGCCCGATTTGCACGAACACGCCATCCAGCTCAAAGTCGCGCATTTCCTCCGTCACGCGGTCCTTGACGGAAAGCCCGGTCACCTTGGTGCCGTCGCCTATGACCTTAGTGACTTGCGATGAAGTGAATATCGTGACATTGGGAAGGCTGCGCGCCTTTCGTTGCAGCACGTCATCGGCCTTGAGAACGTCCATGAACTCAAAAACCGTCACACTCTGGCAGATGCCTGCCAAGTCAATGGCCGCCTCTATTCCCGAGTTTCCCCCGCCTACTACTGCCACTCGCTTTCCTTTATAGAAAGGTCCGTCGCAGTGCGGGCAGAACGCCACTCCCCGCCCTATATGCTCGTTTTCGCCCTCAACGTTCAGCCTGCGCCAGCTTGCGCCGGTGGCTATTATCACTAATGGAGCGGCAAACGTTTCGCCGCTGTTTGTTTTCACCACCTTTTCCTTGCCGAGCAATTTGGCTTCGGTTATGCTGCGGTTGTCAAACAACGACACGGCATATTTCTCCAAGTGGGCACGCAAATCCGATGCGAGCTGTTCCCCTGTCGTGTATGGCACTGAAATAAGATTTTCGATGCCGACAGTCTCCTTGACCTGCCCACCTATGCTTTGCGCCACGACTGCCACTTTCAAACCCTTGCGGGCAGAATAGATTGCCGCCGAAGCCCCGGCAGGACCGCCGCCAAGCACTAACAAATCAAACTTCTTAGGTGCTGAGTCGACAACAATGCCTGATGTCCCGAACTCTTCCTCCAACTTTTGCAAGATATCGCCAAGCGTGGCACGGCCGACATGAAGCAACTTGCCATTGGCATAAACTGCCGGAACGGCTTGAACGCCCCGCTCCTCTACTTCAGAGCTGAACACCGCCCCATCAACCATCTCGTGGCTGATTGACGGGTTAAGCAATGCCACAAGGTTGAGCGATTGCACAACGTCAGGGCAGTTCGTGCAAGTCAGCGAAACGTAGGTTTGCAAACTGATGTCCCCTTGCAGGGCGCGGATGCGGCCTGCAGTCACCTCGTCGGGGAGGTTCTTACCCTTTCCGTCGGCATTCAACACTGCGAGAATGAGCGACGAGAACTCATGCCCGTTAGGTATTCCCCTGAACTTGATGCCGGTGCTGACGCCATCCTTGAGCAAGGAGAACTCTAACTTGTCCTCGGCAACATCGTGGAACTCGCACGCAAGGTTTCCGGAACACGAAACGAAATCAGTGATGAACTCACGCATCGCCTCCGCCTCGCCATGGCGCGGGTTGCACTCGCAACGGAACACATATTTACATTTCAGGTGCAGAAACAATTCCCGCACCTGAGACAAAATACTGCTATCTAGCATGTCAAATCTTACCCACTAAATCTATACTTGGCTTGAGAGTGCTGTCTCCTTTCTTCCACTTTGCCGGGCAAACCTCACCATCGTGCGTTGCAACGAACTGAGCGGCTTCAATCTTCCTGAGCAACTCGTCGGCATTGCGCCCGATGCTGTTGTCATGAATCTCTGCCAGCTTGATTTTGCCTTCCGGGTTTACAACGAAAGTGCCGCGGTAGGCCATGCCGTCCTCCTCGATCATAACGCCGAATGCGCGACAAAGCACGCCCGTCGGGTCAGCCAGCATGGGATATTTTATCTTTTGTATGCTTTCTGAAGCATCATGCCATGCCTTGTGGACGAATTGGCTGTCGGTGCTTACCGAATAAACCTCTACGCCTAATGACTTGAACTGCTCGTACTTCTCTGCCATGTCGACAAGCTCCGTCGGGCAAACAAAAGTGAAGTCGGCTGGATAGAAGAAGAAAACAGCCCACTTGCCTTTCACGTCGTTGTTAGTAACGGTTTTGAACTCTCCATTGTGGAATGCCTGCACACTGAATTCAGGCAGTTGCGAATTGATGATTGGTTCCATAAATTTTGATTTTTATTGGGTTTAAAATTTCGATGCAATTATAGGGGGAATCCATGAATCCGTACAATCACCTTTAGTAGGTATTTTGCCGGAATGGATTAGATGCACCTGTCAACAGGAATGTTGCCGCCGAAACAGCAGATACAAAATAATAAAAAATACACCTAAACAAGTAAAAGAAATGCTTGACAGAAAACCTGACAAAATTAAATACGCCCGAGCTGTGGAAATCCACAGGCTACGGGGCGATGTGGGATTATGACAACTCAGATAACATTGCGCCCTGGGCGAAAGAGGCTTTCACACATGTCTCCTTTTCCAAGGAGATAACCTCCATCGGGAATTACTAAAAAGAAGACGGGCAATGGCAAGGATGTTTTTGCATTCTCATCAATGTGGGAAATTGGTATCTTTGCCCAAACAACAAGGCGCATAATGGGAAAGATGTCAATCATTGCCGCAGTTGCCATGCTATGCATCGCGGCAGAATCTGTTGCACAAGACAACATTATCCACGACAGCAAAGTCAAATCGTTCAAGGCAGAGGTCAACGGCGACTGGTCGTTGCCACCGCTAATAAAGCTCGGCAGCAGCGACGTGCTAAACATATCTTTCGACAGGCTCGGGCACTACTACGACGAGATGCGCTACACTATCAGGCACTGCGATTGGGACTGGACTGAATCGGAGATGTTTGAAATCGACTTCCTTGAAGGCTTCAACGACAATGACATAGAGGACTACGAGGCATCGGTAAACACGACAGTCGAATACACGCACTACAGCCTCGACATACCCAACAGCAAGGTGAAGCTGAAACTATCTGGCAACTATATCGTTGATATACATGACGAAGATGGAAACCCCGTGGCAGAAGCCAAGTTCATGGTGCTTGACCAGAAAGTAACAACGGGAGCGGAAATAACTCCAAACACGCTCGTCGACAACAACAAGGCCCACCAACAACTGAACATCACAATACTCAACCCGGGCTACACAGTACGCATCCCGCAAAACGAACTCAAAGTGGTGGTAAAGCAAAACGAAAGCCCCTTCAACACAATCGTACTCACCAAGCCGACGTACATCGGGGGAAACAAAATCGAGTATGCCAACCTGCGTGAGCTGGTATTCGAAGCGGGCAACGAGTTCCGGCGCTTTGAAATGCTCAACGGGAACGACCCGATGATGGGCGTGTCAGATATAAAATATTTTGCCCCATACTACCACGTTACATTAGATGTCAACAAGGCGCACAGGAGCTACCGCTATGACGAAGATCAAAACGGCAACTTCATCATAAGGAACAACAACGTCAGCGACAGCTCATGCGAGGCCGATTACATGCTCGTGCATTTCACGCTTGCCTGCAACAAGTTCGACGACACTGACGTGTACATCTACGGTGAGTTGACAAACAACTGCTTGTCGAACGACGGGCGGATGATATACAACGAAGAAGCACGCCACTACGAAAAAACCTTGCTGCTAAAACAAGGGCTGTACAACTACCGCTACCTCACAATAGGCATCGATGGAAAACCAACGACGAGGGACATAGAGGGAAACTTCTATGAAACAGAAAACGAATACTCAATATATGTATACCACCGCGCCTTCGGGGAAAGATACGACAAGCTGGTGGGCTTTTCGCACATCTATTCAAGATAAGGCTGCCTGTAACATGGCTGTGACAGATGCGCCGCAACGCCTACTCTGACTCAACAGCTGCGGTTGAGCCGTCATCCATCCTGGATTTGATGAATTCAAGCCTGTTGTTGACCTCGCGTTTCTGCTCCTTTATCTCATGCAAGCTCGCCAGCACTGCGGCAAGCTCGCCAATCTTGACCACGGCATCGATTTCCTGCCTCGTCAATTGCCGCCGCGCAACGCCAGTGCCGTGGCACTCAATATCCATCGCCCTGTCCTTGTTGTCGGCAATGAATGCTGCCACGCCGTCATCGCTGCTTCCTACTTCAAACTCCGCTTTCTCGGTGGAAAGTCCCAAGTGCGTCGATGCGTAGAACATGTTAGTGGATTTCGTTGAGGCGAATGTGCCGTCCGCCTTCAGGACGACCTTAATAGAACGATGGTCAATCGACGAACCGCACAAGATGGAAGTAAGCTTCATCACCCCATTCTCATCAACTGATACATAGAGCATCGTGCGGTTAAGATTACGGGAGAGATCCTGCCCGGGGACAATGAACAGACCGATATCCTGGTAGTCTTCGTTCTTGATGAACTTGTAATTGTCCTTGATCTGCATGAACTGCCCACGCTCCACGGCCTCAAGGCTGTCAAGGTAGGCCAATGACATCAACTGCTCGCCAAGTTCCACCCTCTGCATCAGTGAGATGGATTTCTTGCGCGTGGCAAAAGCCTTCGGATACGTGGCTTTGATGCTGTCGACCATGAGCTTGGCAGCGGCATAGTCGCCATGCTCATACATGCCAACGGCCTCGGCGTATAGAGCCTCTGCCTTTTTCTCGCTGCTGTTGCACGACGCGCAAAGCAACAACACTAACGGAACTATCAAATGCGGCACTTTCATCGCTTTCAGGATGCTTGGTTGTCGCAAAAATAATATTTCTGCTTTTAATCCTGTTTTCGATTTTTGGTTATTTCGTAATTTTGCACTCTATGGGACTAACAGACAGAATCACCAAAGCCATAGACGCCCCCATTTTCAAGGAAATAACCAAGGCCGCCGATGAAATAGGATACGAGTGCTATGCCGTAGGAGGCTTCGTGAGAGACATATTCCTCAAACGAAACTCAAAGGATATAGACATAGTCGTCGTGGGAAGCGGGATAAAAATGGCTGAGGCATTAAGTGCCAAACTCGGGAAAGCAGCACGGCTGTCAGTATTCAAGAACTTCGGAACGGCACAAATAAAATACAAAGGGCTCGAAATAGAGTTCGTAGGAGCAAGACGGGAATCATACAGCCACGACTCACGCAAACCAATAGTCGAAAACGGGACCTTGGAAGAAGACCAGTACAGGCGCGATTTCACAATAAACGCTCTGGCAATAAGCCTCAACAACGAAACTTTCGGAAAACTAGTTGACCCCTTCGGAGGAATGGAAGACTTGAACGACCGGCTGCTTCGAACACCTGCTTCGCCGGATACAACCTTCTCAGACGACCCGCTGCGCATGATGAGGTGCATACGGTTCGCAACACAACTGAACTTCCACATCGTCGACGAAGCATTCGAAGCCATAAAAGCCAACGCTGACCGTATCAGCATCGTCTCAATGGAAAGGATAATGGACGAGTTCAACAAAATAATGATGGCCAAAGTGCCATCAGTAGGGCTCGTGCTGCTTGACGAAACGGAACTGCTTGACAAAATATTCCCCGAACTCAAAACACTCCAAGGGGTAGAAACACGAAACGGGAAAAGCCACAAAGACAACTTCTACCACACACTGCAAGTCGTCGACAACATAGCCAAACACTCCGACAACCTGTGGCTCAGGTGGGCCGCCCTGCTGCACGACATTGCCAAACCAAAATGCAAGCAATGGGACAACAAGGCAGGATGGACATTCCACAACCACAATTTCATAGGGGCAAAAATGGTTCCCAAAATATTCAAACGGCTCAAACTGCCGCTCAACGAGAAGATGAAATACGTGCAAAAGCTCGTCGAACTGCACCTCAGGCCAATAGTGCTCGCCGAAAACTGTGTCACCGACTCGGCAGTCAGGCGATTGCTCTTTGAAGCGGGAAACGACATCGACGACCTCATGGATCTATGCGAGGCCGACATAACATCGAAAAATGCCGAAAGGAAAAGAAGATTCTACACTAACTTTGAACTGGTAAGGGCAAAGTTGAAATATATAGAACAAAAAGACCACATAAGAAACTTCAAACTGCCCGTCGACGGAAATGATATAATGCAAATGTTCAACCTGCAACAAGGAAAAACTGTCGGAGAACTAAGAAACGCAGTCAAAGAAGCCATACTCGACGGGAAAATACCCAACGAAAGGCAAGCTGCACTGGACTTCATCATCCAAGCAGCAAAAGAAAAAGGATTGACAATGAACAATTAATGGACAACAACAATAAGGTAATGGTAGGAATGAGCGGAGGCATTGACAGCACCTCAATCTGCCTCATGCTCATCGAACAAGGGTATGAACCGGTGGGAATGACAATGATCACTTGCGGTACAGAACCCAAGCATGCCGACGAGGCAGCGGAAATAGCAAAGAAAATAGGCATACAACACCACATCGCCGACGCAAGGAAAGACTTCGAAAACACAGTTATAGCAGAATTCGTGAATGAATACCTCAACGGCCGAACGCCAAACCCGTGCGTGACGTGCAACCCGCTCTTCAAATTCCGGCTGCTCGAAGAATACGCCGACAAGCACGGATGCAAACACATAGCAACAGGACACTACTCAAACATAACGCACAACAACGGGCATTACCACATAACCAGAGGCGTAGACGCGACGAAAGACCAATCATACTTCCTCTGGAGGCTCGACGAGAAAATACTGGCAAGGTGCATGTTCCCGCTCGGCAACTACAAGAAACAAAACGTCAGGGAATACCTCAAGACAAAAGGATTTGAAACAAAGTCGCAATCAACGGAAAGCATGGAAATATGCTTCATAAACGACAACTACCGGGACTTCATAAAAAGTCACTGCAACACCTCTGGCATTGAAGAAGGATGGTTCATAAAACCCGACGGGACAAAACTCGGGAAACACAAAGGAATACCATACTACACCATAGGGCAACGCAAAGGGCTCGGGATAGCTCTGGGAGAACCGGCATACGTCATTGACATCAACGCCAAGCAAAACACCATAATGTTAGGCGACAAGGACATGCTCAAAGCTGAATACATGCTCGTCGAGAACTACAAATTCAACGACATCGGACGCATTGCCGACGAAAGCCCCAAATCAGTAATGATACGATACCACGGGCAACCAATACCGTGCAAGATTGCAATAATCGACGAGAAACACTTGATAGTCAAATTCCTCGCTGAAGCAAACGCAATATCTCCCGGACAATCGGCAGTGTTCTACGACGGCAACCTCCTGCTCGGAGGGGGATACATAGCAAACCAAAAACCGCTCGGGCAATACCTGAACGACATAAACAACCTGTGTTTCAAATGACAAGACGCATCTTCACATTACTCTTGGCAACAACGCTCGCAGCCGCAGCGCACCCGCAAAAGGAAAACAGGCATCTCGTTTACCTGAACGACAAAGGCAACACAACGCAAGAAATAACCGAGCCAGAGGCATTCCTCTCGCAAAGGGCAATCGACAGGCGGCAGAGACAAGGCATCGGCATCGACTCGCTCGACGTGCCGGTCTATGAGGAATACGTCGGACAAATAGCACAACAAGCCAGAATCATAGGCAAAAGCAAATGGCTCAATGCTGTCATGATAAGCGTAAGCGAAAACGACCAGGAAACACCCCAAGAAATAGAAAAACTTGGCTTCGTCAAAAGCATAGAACACGTCGGGACCTATGAAACTGAAGAACCAGCCAACATAGAAACAACAGGGGAAGTAAATGCCGACACGCACACAAACATCTTCGGTATATCGGAGAACACGCTTTCAACAAACTCAATAACAGCACTGCATGAAGAAGGATACACCGGCGAAGGGATGCTCATAGCCATAACCGACGACGGGTTCTGCAATGTCAACATAACGGAAGGTGGTTGGGACAACGAACAAATCATCTGCGCAAAAGATTTCATCAATAACGCTGACAGTATAGTCTTCAATATAGGCTCGCACGGAACCAACACATTCTCGTGCATCGCAGCTAACCTCGACTACAAAATAAAAGGCTCAGCGCCAGCAGCGCAATACGCATTGATGCGGACAGAATACCTGCAAGCCGAACAACCGGCAGAAATGTACTACTGGATTTTCGCAGCAGAATACGCCGATAGCCTCGGGTGCGATATAATAAGCGTCTCGTTAGGGTACTACTGGTTCGACGATGGGTTCGAAGACTATCAACTTGACGACCTCGACGCAACTACGCCAATGTCAAGATGCGCCGACATAGCAGCAAGCAAAGGAATGGTAATAGTCTGCGCAGCAGGCAACGAAGC
>CAZWPW010000070.1:7919-8741 GCA_964635525.1 uncultured Bacteroidaceae bacterium | reverse complement strand
AAAACATACAACCCAAGCCGCCCTTGGGTTGTATATCTTTTTGTCAACTTGCCGACCTTGATGTGCCAACATGCAGAGGCATATTTATAAACTCGCCGGGGTGTTTTCCCCAATCCGCCGCAGGGCATTGCCGGCCATGCAGTCCCCGCCTGCCGGGGGCGTAGTGCAAAAGCCATTAGGGAGGGTTTTTTGCCGTTGGTAATCGGTAATTTATTATTTTCGCGAAAACAACTATTCGTTCAGCGATGAAGTGCCCCGCGATTTTTTTTCTGTTGTCGCTGCTTTCCCTACTGTTGTTCTCTTGCACCGGGAGGGATGCGCGCGCGTCTTTCACGCTCAATGCCGAGATACGTGGCTTGGGCGATGACACGATACTTGTCAATGACGTGATGTCCTACCGCGACACGACGTATAAGATTGTCCACGACGGCGGACGTTTCAAGTTCGTGTCCCGCCCCGACACTTTTGCCCTTTACAAGTTCGTGCTCAACGGCGGGAGCTCTTACTTCTATGCCTTCGCCGGCAAGGGAGGCAAGGCCGATGCCTCCGGACGCGTTGATTCGGCTATCCTCGTCACGGGCAACATTGGGGAGAACGCGAGGCTCATGGATTTCGAGAACCGGCTGCGCCTCAAGGCTGCAGAGCTTTCAGCCGGCGCCGTTAGCACACCCGGAGAGCTGGAAATGGTGCTCGACTCGTTGTCGGCGGCGGCAGCATCGGAATACATAAGGGCCAATCCCGATGATTTCGTGTCGGTCGTTGTCTTTGAGAAGTACCTGTGGGATGTCGTCCAGCCCGATTATCCCTTGATGGACTCATTGC
>CAZWPW010000070.1:0-7909 GCA_964635525.1 uncultured Bacteroidaceae bacterium | reverse complement strand
GCATGAGCGGCATATTGCTCGACCTGCCCGAGATGCAAAACGCTAAGAACATCGTCGAAAAGAAGAAGCAGTCTTTCAATGGCCGTTCAGTGTATATCAACAATATCGAATTGACTGACGGCTCGAAGCCCGAGATGAAGGAGCTGCGCGACAACTATTTGTTCCTGGAGTTCTGGGCATCATGGTCGCAGCAATCGCTGGAGTACCGTTCACGTTTGAAGGAAATATACGAGAAGTACCGTGATGCGAAGAAAACGATGCGCAACGGGGAGCCGGTATCGCTGAACTTCATCGGGGTATCCCTCGACAGCGACGCGGACTTGTGCGATTCGCTCGCGGCAGAGCATGAAACCGCGTGGCCTCAGTTGTGCGACGGCAAAGGGTGGGCCTCGGACTTGGTTGACAAGTTCGCCGTCACGTCATTGCCCGACAACGTGCTGCTGGGCACCAACAACAGGGTTCTTGGGCGCGGCTTGTCGGTTGAAGAGCTTGACAGCATATTGTCGAAAGAGTTCAAGCGCTGAGACCCGTATTGTTTGATTTAATAGTTTGGATCGATGTTGGTAAAAGTGTATGCTGCCGCCGTGCAGGGAATCGATGCAATGCCCGTGACCATTGAAGTGAATTGCTCGCGCGGTTGCCTCTTCCACCTTGTGGGCTTGCCCGATTCGGCAGTCAAGGAAAGCCATGAGAGGATAAAGTCGGCCCTGTCTGTCAACGGATACAAGTTCCCGGCCAAGGAGATAACAATAAACATGTCGCCCGCTGATATAAGGAAGGAGGGGTCGGCCTACGACTTGCCTTTGGCCATAGGCATACTTGCAGCTGCCGAAGAGGTGAGGGACGGCAAGCTCCCGCGTTTCATGCTGATGGGCGAGATAAGCCTTGACGGTACAGTGCAGCCGATAAAAGGAGCTTTGCCGATAGCTATCCTTGCCCGCGCGCAGGGATATGAGGGATTGATAATACCCGAGCAAAACGCGTGCGAGGCGGCCGTGGTCGACGGCCTCGATGTCTACGGGGTGAGGAACATCAGCGAGGTGATAGGTTTTTTGAAGGATGAAACCGCCTTGTCACCGGCTGTCGTCGACACGCGCGCCGAGTTCTATTCGCGGCAAGCATCCTTTGAGTTCGACTTCTCGGAGGTAAAGGGGCAGGAAAATGTCAAGCGCGCCCTTGAGGTGGCCGCCGCTGGTGGGCACAATGTCATCATGGTAGGCGCGCCGGGCAGCGGCAAATCAATGATGGCCAAGCGCCTGCCTTCGATCCTGCCTCCGTTGTCATTGGGCGAAAGCCTTGAAACGACAAAGATACATTCTGTTGCCGGCAAGTTGCCCCGCGGCACTTCGTTGATTGCCCAACGTCCGTTCAGGAGCCCGCACCACACTATTTCGCAAGTCGCCATGGTGGGCGGGGGGACATATCCCTCTCCCGGAGAGATAAGCCTGGCGCACAACGGCGTGTTGTTCCTTGACGAGTTGCCCGAGTTCAGCCGGGCGGTTTTGGAAGTCTTGCGCCAGCCTCTTGAGGACAGGCGCATATCCATCTCGCGTGCTAAATGTTCGCTTGATTATCCTGCAAGTTTCATGCTCGTTGCAAGCATGAATCCTTGCCCTTGCGGATATTACAACCATCCGTCAAAGCCTTGCGTTTGTTCGCGCGGGGCGGTCCAAAAATACTTAAACCGCATTTCAGGCCCTCTGCTTGACCGCATAGACATACAGGTCGAAATCGTCCCCGTGCCTTTTGAGAAGATGTCCGACAATCGCATGGCCGAGACGAGTTCCGACATACGCGAGAGGGTTGTCGCCGCCCGGAGGATTCAGGAGGAACGTTTCAAGGGCGAGAAAGGCATCTATTGCAATGCCCAGATGACGCCTCGCCTTATGAGGGTGCATGCCACGCCTGACGAGGCCGGCCTGAGCTTGCTCAAGAATGCCATGTTGCGTTTGAACCTATCGGCACGGGCTTATGACCGCATCCTTAGAGTGGCGCGGACAATATCCGACCTTGAGAGTAGCGAAAACATCCAACCCGCCCATATCGCAGAGGCGATAGGCTACCGGAACCTTGACCGGGCCAATTGGGGGATAACATAACAAGCGCGGCCATGGCTAAGCACAACGAGCTTGGGAAATTAGGGGAGGCGATGGCTATGTCGATGCTTCGCAACAAGGGCTTGGCTATCCGCGAGCATAACTGGCGGTTCGGGAAGTACGAAATCGACATAATTGCCGAATCCCCCGACGAGATTGTCTTCGCCGAGGTAAAGATGAGGAGGAATGACCATTTCTCTGATCCGAAGGATGCCGTCACGCCGAGGAAGATTAGGAATATCGTTGTTGCTGCAAATGCTTACATACAGGAGAACGAGATTGACCTTCCGGCGCGTTTCGATATTATTGAGATTGTCGGTGTTGATGAAAACGCTGCGATAAACCACATCGAGGGCGCTTTTTTGCCTCCGCTGATGTAGTGCAGGTCAATGTTTCCGCCAGATTCCTTGGTATAGGTTGTATATTTCTTCGGCATTTCTTTCGGCATTGAATTGTTCGATTGCCTTTTGCCTTCCTTGCGCTGCGAGCCTTCTGGCTTCGTCTTTGTTGTCAATGGCGTAGCTTATCTTCTCATATAGCGAGTGCGGGTTGCGTGATTCGAACAAAAGCCCGTCAACACCATCTTCTATGATTTCTTTCGTTGCTGCTGCATCTGCCCCGATGACAAGATTGCCGGCCATCATAGCCTCGACGGTTACCCTGCCGAAGGCCTCTGATTTCGAGCATACGCAAGATATGTCCGCCTGTTTGCACAAGGTTGCCACGTCCTGCCTCCTGCCAAGGAACTCGACAGTTTCTGAAAGCCCGTTGTTGTCGACGTAAGCGCGCAAGCCTTTGGCGTATTTTGTTTTGTCGTTTCCAACGAGCCATAATTTGATACCCTTGCCATACTTTTCCTTCAACTTGCGGGTTGCTTCAACCGCTATTGCTTGTCCTTTGTAGTCGTCGATTGTGCCTACGCATATAAGTATGGTTTGCCCGCCTTCAAGTATGTTTTTGTCGGGGTCATGGAATACGCTGGCATCTATTCCGTTGTAGATGCGTATGAGTTCCGTGTCCAGTTTCCCTCGGTATTTTTCGTGGATAGAGTCGGAAATTGCAATGACCGATGTTGCTGTCGACATCAGCTTGTAGCCTTTGGCCTTGCAAACGATTGTGTTCGATTGGTCTTCTTCAAGGAACTCCCTGATATGCCAAACGAATGGCAGTTTGATGCTGTTTGCCACAACAGCTCCGATATATGAATAGGATGTGTTGATGTGAATCAAGTCGAATTGTTCTTGTTCAACGAAATGCCTCAGTTCCTTTTCTGCTTTCCGGTTTATTCTGCGCATTTTGGCTCTCTTTTTCAGCCTTCTGAGGCAGGATGCGTTTTTAGGAAGTATCCAATCCACTGATTCGATGATGGTGTGCCTTATGCGTTTTGATTCAAGCAATGGAGCGCCGTCGCCCCTATTAGGCAGAACAACGCAAACCTCTATGTCAAACTTGTTTTGCAGCAAGTTGCAAAGGTGAACCATGCTTCTGAAAGCGCCGCTTGTAGCATTATTGTCGGATGCTACGAAAAGTACCTTCTTTTTGCGGGCAATCATCTAATAAAGAATTTAACGCGAATTTCATTAATTTTGCTGACATATAAAAATCGATGCTCGACACAAGACACATCAGAATATGTGACTTTGACTATGACTTGCCAGACGGCAGGATTGCCAAGTACCCTTTGGGGCAGCGCGATGCGTCAAAGTTGTTAGTTTACCGGCACGGCGAGATAAGCGAAACATCCTTTTCGTCATTGCCTGGGTTCATTGAGCCTGGCTCGTTGATGCTGTTCAACAATACTAGGGTTATCCAAGCCCGTTTGCATTTCCGCAAACCCACTGGCGCGCTGATAGAAGTGTTTTGCCTTGAGCCTTATCGCCCTTCGGATTATGCCATGAGTTTCCAGCAGAGGGGTGAGTGCGAGTGGCTTTGCATGGTAGGTAACTTGAAGAAGTGGAAAGAGGGGACTTTGCGGCTTTCTTTTGGCACAGAGGACGGCAGCTTTGAGTTGCAGGCGGAGAACCTCGGCGAGGCAGGCACAAGCCAGTTGATACGTTTCACTTGGAGCGGCGGGATGGCTTTCTCCGAAGTGCTTGAGCTGGCAGGGGAATTGCCAATACCTCCATATTTGAACCGTCAAGCCGACGAGAATGACAGCGTCACCTACCAAACGGTATACTCAAAGGTCGAGGGGTCGGTAGCTGCACCAACTGCAGGGCTGCATTTCACTGCTGAGGCCATTAGCGCCTTGAAGCAGCGGCGGGTTTGTTGCGAAGAGTTGACTTTGCATGTGGGCGCAGGCACCTTCAAGCCAGTCAAGAGCGGGATTATCTCAGACCATGCAATGCATGTCGAGACCTTCGCGGTAAGAAAGTCGACAATACTGAAATTAATCGAGCATGGAGCAGAGGCAGTAGCTGTAGGGACAACCTCGGTCAGGGCATTGGAAAGCCTATATTACATCGGGCTGCGGTTGGAGGGCAAGGCTGCCGGGCAATCTGCCCAAGACGCATTGCATGTGGGGCAGTGGTTGCCGTACGAGGCATCCGCCTCGATACCTCCCGTGCAAGCATTGGAAAACATCATTGCCTACCTTGACGCCAATTCGCTTGACACCTTGAATGCGAGCACAGGAATCATGATTGCGCCAGGTTACCGGTTCCATTACACCAAGGCCATGGTTACTAACTTCCATCAACCCAAGAGTACCCTGCTGTTGTTAGTCTCATCGTTTGTAAATGGTGATTGGAGGCGGATATATGATTATGCGCTAAAGAACGGTTTCCGTTTCTTGAGTTACGGCGACAGTTCATTGTTGATACCATAAACACATTTTATATGACCATAGTTTCACCATCGTTGTTGTCGGCCGATTTCGGTCATTTGGCAGATGAGCTTGACATGATTAACCGCAGCGAGGCCGACTGGCTGCATCTTGATGTCATGGACGGGCTGTTCGTCCCTAATATATCTTTCGGTTTCCCGGTACTTAAGCATGTAGCGCGCTTGTGCAGCAAGCCGTTGGATGTGCATCTGATGATTGTCGACCCCGAGCGTTACGTCGGCGAGGTCAAGGCTCTTGGCGCGAAAATAATGAATGTGCACGTCGAGGCCTGCCGCCATATCCACCGCGTGGTGCAGATGATACGCTCAAACGGTATGTCACCGGCCGTGACGCTTAACCCCGGCACGCCGGTATCGACGGTCAAGGACATTATTTGCGACGTTGACATGGTCCTCATCATGAGCGTCAATCCAGGCTTTGGAGGCCAGAAATTCATTGAACGTACGTTGCTTAAAGTTGCCGAGTTGAGAGCATTGATAGCCGAGAGCGGTTCGAAAACCTTGATAGAAGTCGATGGGGGCGTAAACCTCGAAACAGGGAAACGCCTTGTCGAGGCGGGAGCCGATGCCTTGGTTGCCGGCAACTTCGTTTTCTCGTCGCAGGATTCTATGAGAACCATCAGCGAACTCAAACGGCTCTGACTTGATAATACGCGACATTTTCGGCGGCGCTCCCTTGTTACGCCCTTTGGCGGCTTTGATTGCAGGGATAATATTGGCGAAGGTCCAGGTTTTTATATTATTGTCGGCCTTGAGCCTTGCAGTCGCCGCAGTATTGTTCTTCTTGATCCGCAAGCCGTTATATGTCGCAATGGGCAAGTCGCTCCTCTTGTCTGTGCTGTTTGTGGGTATAGGCATCTTGGTAGTGAAGATACAGGATGTTGGCCGCCCCCTTCCTTTCCCGTCTGACAGTGCTGTTTACGAGTGCCGTCTATTGACCGATTCCTATTTCAAGGGCAAGACCTACCGTTGCCACGCCGAGGTTCTTGGGCGCATGGATACTGTCGCGACCGGTGCCGGGGCGAAGGCGATTTTGTACTTTGCCGACAGTGTCCCGTTCTTGCGCAAAGGCGACCGCCTTTATGTGCGCACGTCAATGTCTATGCCTAATTTCAGCCAGGGCTACCGTGAATACTTGTTGCGCAACAATGTGTGCGGTACAGGCTATGTGGCTAACGGAGAATACCATTTGACAGGCCATGATGCACCTTCGGGTTTGTTGGCCTTTGCAGCCGATTGCCAGAGGGCAGCGGAAAGATGGTATGCCTCTATAGGATTCCAAGGCGATGAGCTTGCCATCCTTTCGGCTTTGACTGTCGGGCTGCGCGATGCTGTGAGTGACGAGTTGAATAAAGATTATTCCATTTCGGGACTGGCCCACGTCCTTGCCCTGTCGGGATTGCATGTAGGGTTGATATTCTTCGTCCTCCAACTGCTGCTCCGCCCCCTTGCGCGCATTCCCGGCGGGGGAGTGCTGTCTTGGGTCATTTTGTCGGCCGCCCTGTTCGCTTTTGCCGTGTTCACCGGGTTGTCGTCGCCCGTCATCAGGGCATGCTTCATGATGTCGGCCTTCGGTTTCACGGTGCTCACCAGGCGCGGCACGTCTTTGAATGCCTTGTGCCTTGTGGCCTTGGTCATGCTGATGGTTGATTACCGCTATGTTTACGATGTCAGTTTCCAGATGTCGTTCACTGCCGTGCTGTTCATTCTGCTCTTCTACTGGCGCATCGCATCCCAGTTCAATATAAAGAACCGCGTGCTGCGTTATCTCAAGGATTTGTTTGTCATTTCGTCAGTGGCGCAGGCGGGCGTCGTGCCGATTATTGCTAGCACCTTCGGCACGTTTTCGCTTTACGGTGTTGTGGCGTCGGTCATTGTCGTGCCGTTTCTTTCTTTGTTGATGTATGTGGCGGTAGTTATGGTTCTGCTGTTTTGGCTTCAGCCTCTTGTCCCGTTCTTTGTCATTGTCGTCTCTTCAGGCCTTAAGGCGATGAACGCCGCAGCTGCATTCTTCAGCGGCTTGCCGTTTGCAAGCATTGGCATGGAGTTCGATGCCGTTGACTGTTTCTTTTGCTATGCTACGGTCATTGCTTTCTTCTATTGGTTGCAGACCCGCCTACCGAGCCGTTTCCGTTTGACGATGATATTTGCAATGTGGTGGGCATGCTATTCTTTCCTCGGGCAGGTGCAGCGTTCCATGCGTCAAGAGTTAGTTTTCTCAAATACCATGCAAGGCACATCCTGCACTTTTGTCGACGGGTTCGACGAATATGTCTTCGATACCTCGCTTTCAGACACTGCAACAACTTCCGGCGGCGGTTTCCTTCAAACAGGCCAGGCGGCAGCCTTCAACGGCATCAAGGTGCTGCGGGTAGACACTACTTTCTACGGCATAAAGGCTTTTGGCGATGCCATGGCAATTGATTACGTTTGGTTGTGCCGTGGAGCGAGGGGGCATATAGGTGATTTGTCACAGGCATTAGACATAGGCACTCTTGTCTTGGATGCCTCGTTGACACCCTACTACCGCAGCCGTTACATTGATGAGGCCGATTCAATTGGCCTGCCGGTAATCGACATGGCGAGAACGATGGACTACCTTGTTGGTTTGCGTTAGGCAGAACCAA
Organism: uncultured Bacteroidaceae bacterium; assembly: GCA_964635525.1. GTDB lineage: Bacteria > Bacteroidota > Bacteroidia > Bacteroidales > Bacteroidaceae > Avibacteroides. Next base: position 342 of record CAZWPW010000070.1, on the reverse strand, counting down.
TGACAATCAATGCCAGATAGCGTCATTCCTGCCGTTTTGCAGGATACCAAGGCAAGCGTGGATGTGGCTCTTTTTTCCTATCTTTGTATGCAGGCTTAATCATGATGAACGAGACACAGACAATGCCCGGGCCTTTTTGTCTATAAACCACAACGACATGAGTAACAGTACATCACAAATACAGGAAGGAAAGAAAGAGACTATACCGTTTCCTTGTCATGAAAAACCTGAATTCACATTCATAGACCTGTTTGCCGGGATGGGAGGCTTCCGGCTTGCCATGCAGACACAAGGCGGGAAATGTGTTTTTTCATCCGAATGGAACGCCTTTGCACAGAAAAC
>CAZWPW010000069.1:3478-8999 GCA_964635525.1 uncultured Bacteroidaceae bacterium | reverse complement strand
GCAGATGGTTCGGCGCAGGCGTGGCAAGGTATGTGGGACTGGACAAGACGCACGCCCAGCACGTCATGGAGGCCATCGCCTACAATCTGTACCGCGTCCCGGGGATTATTGTGTCCAATTGCATCGAATAGAGGGGAAATACGAGCAAAATAGAGCCTCTTACCCCTCTTTTCCCAAGGATTTCAGGCATCCGATGCCGGTTTTCGCATCAAACACCCAGAAAACAAAAACGCCAAGACGTTTTGCAGGGGGCTCACACCATGTAAAGTATTGAATATTAGAGGTTATATTTGCTGATGTTTAGCTCTTTTTTTCATTTAAGACTTTATTCGACTTCCCGAATATTATATATTGCAGTTCCACGCTTTTCTTTTGTTGAATAGACCTCATATCCATTCCACTCAAAGATTTTTTCGCTTCTTTGCAAATATAGTTGCATTCGCGGCTTTAACCTACCCCGCCGGACTTGAGGCCGTAATAATTCCGGTGTCGACGAGCAGGCGGACGGTGCCAGGGTTTCGTGTCGCCATGATGCGGTAGTCGTTCGGGTAGAGGTTGTTGCAGCGGTTGCCGAGATTTTTGACGAAGCCTAAGGGGATGCCTGCGTAAGTGACTATGGCATATCCTTTTGCGGAAGGCGGCAATGTTATCTGTCCTCGCCTGATATATTCTATTGCATCTGCATAGTTGAGTTCTGCCTGCGCAAATATCTCACGGTTGCAATGCGTGCACATTGCCAATAGGTGCGTCGGGATGCAATCGCCCCCTTTTAACATTGCAATCTTAATGCCTGCTTTTGCTTGCCTTAATGCCGATTTGATTATGGCGGCTTCACGCATCCAATGCTTTGGGAAGAGGACGAATGTGTCTCCGTCACGATGCAGGTCGGTTGCAGCATGGGGATTTACGAGGTTTTTGGCTGCTTGGGGGATTGCGGCTGTTTTCTTTTCCTTGCATGCAGCACGTAAATGCGCTTGAGGCGGTTGCGTTGCGTTGGCATCTTTCGACAGTACTGCCATGAACAAGCCTTCACCCCGCGTGCGGTGCGGCATGAAGCGGAAGGCGGGCAGCTGCGTGCCGTCGAGTGCGCCTGCGATGTACCATGCTGGGTTTGTATCTATATAAACAGGGGTTGCGCCGAGTTGTTCGACCATCCAGTGGACATTGTTTTCGTTCTCTTCCAAGTTGAACGTGCAGGTGCTGTATGCCAGTATCCCTCCCGGTTTGAGCGCTTGCCACGCATCGGCGAGGATTTTCTTTTGCCGGCGCGCACACATTGCAACATTCGCCAGGCTCCATTCGTCGATTGCTTTTGCATCTTTCCTGAACATCCCCTCTCCCGAGCATGGCGCATCGACAAGTATGAAATCGAACATGCCCCCGAGTTTAGCAAAGTCCGCGGTTTGGTTGTTTGTCACTATTACCGACGGGTTTCCCCATTTTGCTATATTCTCGAGCAGCGCGGGCACGCGGTTTCTGACGGCTTCGTTAGCCACAAGCAATGAGCCGGCTGGCAATGACGAAAGCAGGGCGGTGGATTTACCTCCCGGGGCGGCGCAAAGGTCAAGAGCCAATACGGGGTTTTTGACGAGTGTCTTGGCAATATGTGAAATGAACATCGATGATGCTTCTTGCGCATAATACGCTCCGGCGTGGAAGAGCGGGTCAAACGTGTAAGTCAACCTGCCATCGAGGTAATAGGCATCGTCACACCAGTCTACAGGCGAGGAGTTTGCCCATTCTATCTTGCTGGCATTCACCCGTATGCTTGCCGGCGCGGGCGCATGCAAAGCATCAAGTAAGGCTTGCGCCTGGTCGCCTAAAACCCTGTTCATCATTGCGATGAAATCGGCAGGCAGCGGCCTTGCTTGGTTGTCGGTTTCCCGGTTGTCCATCAGGATAAGTATTGTGCTATAGAATCGGCGCAGCGTTCGCCGTCGATGGCTGAGGATATGATACCTCCCGCATATCCCGCTCCTTCGCCGCAGGGGAACAACCCTTCTATTTCCGTGTGCTGCAAGGTCGAGACGTTGCGAGGGATTCTTACGGGTGACGACGTGCGTGTTTCAACTCCTATGACCGTTGCATGGTTGGTTAGGAAGCCGTTGGCAGCTCTTCCAAAATGCACAAAGGCCTTCCTGAGCCGTGACGATATGAATTGCGGCAGCCAGAAATGCACGGGCGAGGGCATGAGGCTTGGCAGATATGAACTCTCTGGCAGGCTGTCGGCGAGCTTGCCATTGACGAAGTCGGCCATGCGCTGCGCCGGGGCTGCTAATTGCTTGCCTCCCTGCTGCCATGCCGATTGCTCGAGTTTGACTTGGAAGCGCATCATGCACAGTGGGTCGTTGCTGCCTGCGGGGAGGTCTTCAGGACGCATTTCGACTACCATGCCGGCATTGGCCCATTTCGACCCACGGTTTGAGGGTGACATGCCATTGACGACGACTTGCTGCGCATCGCTTGCCGCCGGCACGACAAAGCCTCCCGGGCACATGCAGAAACTGTACACGCCACGTCCGTCGACTTGCGTGACCATGCTGTACTCGGCCGGGGGGAGGTAATCCCCTCGCCCGGCGCGGCTGTGGTATTGTATGCAATCAATCAGGTGCTGCGGGTGTTCGAGCCTCACCCCTATTGCCATTGCTTTTGGTTCAATGGCCGCCCCGTTTGCTGCTAACCATTCGTAGACATCGCGTGCTGAATGGCCGGTGGCGAGTATTACCGGGCCTGAGAACGTCGCGCCATCGTCGGTTTCAATACCTATGACTTTGCCGTTGCGGATAATCAATGATGCCATCCGGGTTTGGAAGTGTATTTCTCCGCCGCAGCTTTTGATAGTTTCGCGTATGTTCGAGATTACTCGCGGCAGCTTGTCGGTTCCAATATGCGGGTGCGCCTCGTACAAGATATTTGCGGGTGCCCCGTGCTGGCAAAGCACGTTCAAGATTTTGTCTATGCTGCCCCGTTTCTTGCTGCGCGTGTATAGTTTTCCGTCAGAGAAAGCGCCTGCTCCTCCCTCTCCGAAACAATAGTTTGAGTTGGGGTCGACAGTGCCGTTGCGGCTTGTCAAGGCAATGTCTTTTTTCCTTTCCCCGACGGGTTTCCCCCGCTCTACCACTATCGGCTTTATGCCATTTTCTATCAGCCTGAGCGCTGCAAACAAGCCGCTTGGCCCGGCACCGACTACAATCGCGCTTTTCGAGTCGTCTACTGGATTATATGAAGTGTTGGTAAATAGTTCATCGCCAGGTTGTTCGTTGACGTATATGCGGACTTTCAAGTTCACCATGACTTGCCTTTGCCGGGCGTCGATGCTTCTCTTCAAAATCCTTATTGACAATTGGCTTTGCTTGCAGCCTTTCTCTTGTGAGATTATCTCTTTGAGCTTGCTTTCGTCGAATGCCGTTTCTGGCGGCAGGCGGAGTTGCAGTTCTTCTGTCATTGTCGTTGTTGTTTTCTTATCCGAAGATTATCCTGAAGGCCTCTTCAACTTTCCTTGCTGGCGAAACGGTGATTGTGAACCTTGATTCGCCAAGCCCTGCCATGTTGTTGGCCGGGATTATGATTTGCTTGAAACCCAGTTTCTGTGCTTCCTGTATCCTTTGTTCTATGCGGTTGACGGGGCGTATTTCTCCTGACAGCCCTACTTCCCCGGCAAGGGCTATGCCTTTTTCTATTTCCACGTCCATGTTAGATGAGAGTATTGACGAGATGACTGCCAGGTCTATTGCCGGGTCGTTGACTCTCAGCCCTCCGGCTATGTTCAGGAAAACATCTTTTTGAGCCAGTTTGAAGCCTGCTTTCTTTTCAAGCACGGCAAGGAGCATGTTCATGCGCCTCAGGTCGAATCCTGTCGATGACCTTTGCGGAGTGCCATATACTGCGCTGCTGACCAACGCCTGCGTTTCGACAAGGAACGGGCGCGCGCCTTCCATCGTTGCTGCCACCGCCATTCCGCTTGCCTTGATTTCGTCGCCCGAGAGCAAGAGTTCGGAGGGGTTCTCGACTGCCCTCAAACCGTTTTGCCGCATTTCGTATATTCCTATTTCAAAGGTGCTGCCGAAGCGGTTCTTGATGCTCCTGAGGATTCGGTAAAAGTAGTGCTGGTCGCCTTCGAATTGCAGGACGGTGTCGACGATGTGTTCAAGCACCTTGGGGCCGGCGATGTTCCCGTCTTTGTTGATATGCCCGATGATGATGAACGGTATGCCGCTTTCTTTGGCGAATTTGAGTATTTGCGTTGAGCATTCTTTGACTTGCGAGACAGTCCCCGGCGATGATTCGACTGTGTCAAGCATTATGGTTTGGATGGAATCAATTACCACCAGCGCTGGCGACAAGGCTTTGACTTGTTCAATGATATGGCTTATTGATGTTTCGCACAAGACGAGGCAGTTGCCTGCGTCGTGTCCCAATCTGTTTGCTCGCATTTTTATCTGCGATGCGCTCTCTTCCGCTGAAACATACAGCACTATGCCTTCGGTGAATTTCAACGCCGTTTGCAGGACAAGGGTTGACTTGCCTATTCCCGGTTCGCCCCCTATCAATACCAATGAGCCACTGACCAATCCTCCGCCCAGCACCCGATCGAATTCAGCATCGTTGGTCATGATTCTGTTCTTCTCATCCAGATCTATCTCCTCAAGGCGGCGTGCAACCTGTTTGACGCTTGAGATGGAGTTATGTGAGGGCAACGCCGATATTGTTTGCTCCTTGAACGTGTTCCATGCTCCGCAACTCGGGCAACGCCCATTCCACCGGGGGGAATCATATCCGCAATCTGAGCAAACGTAAACTGTCCTTGACTTGGCCATTGTGGGCGAGCTGTTATGTTATGGTGTTGCGCAAATATACGAAAAAGCCGGGAGCATCGTTGGGATTGATGCCCCCAGCCTGTTCATGCCGTGCGAGCGGCTTATTCTTTGCTTGGTTCCTGTTCTTTGAATTCGGTTTTTCCTGACGTGATGAGTATGTTATACCATATAATCAGTTTCTTTATGTCGGTTGGATAGACCCTGTCCTTGTCGTAGTTCGGGAACAAGTCTGACATGAACGCCCTCAGCTCGTCGTGCGTCATGCTCTTGGTGTCTAATTCCAAGGCCGCGCCATATTTCCCATGTATCTTTTCGAGTGCTTCCGACAACGGCATTTCCTTGTCAGTCATGTAGATTGCTATGTCGCCCAACGAAACGACTTTCTGTGTCGGGTAAACGGGAAAGCGCCTCTTGTCGGCCAATGATTCGACAAGCAGCATGTTCTTGCCCTGCGAAAGGAGTTTGTACAGCCCAGGTTTCCCTGACACTGACAGAATGTTTTTCAGCATATCATCAATTGTTTTTGTAAACTTGCGGCAAAGATAGTTGATTTGGTCAAAACGAAAAGTCCGCCACCTTGCTTAATATGGCGGTTACCTGCGGCAAGACCCGCGTTTGTCTGCTGTTGTCGATTATGAAATCGCAGAGCTTTGTTTTTTCGCTGTCAGGCATTTGGCTCGCTATGCGTTCTTGCGCTGCGGCAC
>CAZWPW010000069.1:0-3378 GCA_964635525.1 uncultured Bacteroidaceae bacterium | reverse complement strand
GCTGCGGCACCATACTAAGAAATCGCCAATGACAGCGGGATGCACTATTGCATTGATTTGCTTGCGGACGGCCGGGTCGTTGAAAACCTTTGCGGCAATAATTTTCTTGTTCAAACTGCCGTCGTCAAGGTAGGCCTCACTGCCCAATAATGCAGTCAATTGCTTTTTCAGGACAGAATCTTCGAGCATCAACCGCGTTGCTGCCCTGTCGCAATCGTAAGTTTTGTAGCCAAGGGTTGCAAGAAGCCGTGCCACCACGCTTTTGCCGCTGCCTATGCCTCCTGTTATTCCAACCTTTACCATTCGGGGAGCTTCGGGTTTACCTCTCGAGCAGATAATCGACCTGCGTTTGCAGAAGTCTCGCGTTCCTGACGTACTTGGGAGCGAAATCAAGTTTGACCTCGGCTTTCTCGGACTCCAGATCCAACATGTTGTAATCGATTACCACTACGAAGTCATTCGCGTCCAATACTTTCAAGTCATCGGAGCCTATCTGGAATGCAACATCCACCTTGGCGGGGAAACTTTTCAGCTCGGTGTTGGGCGGGAAGTTTTTGCCAACGATGGAAACGGGCAAGGCCTTGTCGACATACACATCAAGGTTGTATGTGACCTTGACATTGCTTGGCACTATCTTCGCGCCGGGTATCTCCTTGAGGCGGACGTTGTAGGTTGATGTCTCGGATATCTCTTGCTGCGGTATAGCCACGGTCTCAATGCTGTCATAGGCCGCGCTGTGCATTATCGGCATGTAGACGGTCACGCTGTCGGGATCCAATTCGACGGACTTGGCGTAGTGGTAGAGGTCTGGCTTGACTTCTGAGTTCAGTTTCACCGGCAGCTTGACGGCCTTTGAAGTGGTGTACTCGAAGAACAGGGTGTCGGGATTGGTTGAAATGATTGAAGCCGTGAGCGGAAACACTCCCCTTGAAGCCAGAAAGTCGCTGGCAATGACCGACTTTTTCCCTTCGTTGCTGCTTATCTCGCTGAAGTCGAGGTTTACGTTCAAATCGCGCACCCTGAAGATATAGTTGACCATTTTCGTGCCTTTGTCCCTGATCCTGACGTTGACCGGCTGCGAAGTGTTAGTTATGAACATCACATCGTCAGGCACGTTGCCCACTTGCACGTTCACCGTAACATTGTCTTCAAGGTCATAGTTGAGGGCATTGAGCAGCCAGAACACGCAAGCGATGAACACAAAGAACAAAAAAAACAGAAACTCCTTGAATCTGTTGCTGAACAAGAAGTTTCTGAATTGGCCGTAACGCAGCCTTAGTAATGCTCTTATTTTCTTTTTGATGAGCATTATCGACCTCCAAGATGTTATTTCTTGCCCTGCTGGGCATCAGCAACGCTTGCGTAGATTGAATCCTTGCTGACCTTTATTCTAACGCCATCGGCGATTTCAAGAATAACAAAAGTGCTTTCAACCGTTCTGATTTTGCCATAGATGCCCCCGGCAGTCATCACTTCGTTGCCCGGTTGCAGGCTGTTCCTGAACTTTGCCAATTCCTTTTGCTTTTTGTTCTGGGGGCGTATCATGAAGAAGTACATGATCAGGATCATGGCGAGTATCATGATCCAAAAACCAAAACCGCTGCCTTGCGATTGCGGCGCAGCTGCCGTCAAAAATACTGTTGATAATGTTGCCATAAAATTATACTCTGTTTTATAACGATGCTAAGTTAAAAAGACTTCGTCAATTTGCCATCTTTTTTTAACTGATTAACTATCCCCTCAAGGCTTCCATTGACGAACCTGCCGCTCTTGGGCGTGCTGAAGAGCTTGGCAAGCTCGACGTATTCGTTGAATGAAACTGATATGGGTATTGAGGGGAACGCCAATATCTCGGCCAAGGCCACCTGCATGATGACCACGTCCATGAAGGCTATGCGTTCTATGTCCCAGTTCTTTACCGTGTGGCTGATGAGGTCGCGGTAATAATCCATGTTGACTATCGAGCGGTTGAACAACGACACGGCGAATTTCCTGTCCTCATCGTCCTTGAACTCGGGAAGGAGTATGTTGTCAGACGGCAGCGTTGCCTCGTTGAAGCGTTTTATTGTCTTTATTACGAAGGTGTCGATTATCTCCTTGTCGTCGTTCCAGTAGAGGCTGAGCTCTTCCAAGAACGCAGACAGGTCGTCATTGTCGCAGATGACCGTCTTGTATGCCTTGCGCCAAAACTCGCGGTCGCTGGCGTAATCCGACGTTTCCGCCTCCATGTAGGCTTTGTAGAGGTCGGTTTCAACAATGGCATCGTGCAATGTCTTGACTATCTCGGGGTGGTTCTCCCACATGTTCTTTTGCCTATTCTTGAAATCGAGCAATTGCAGGTTGGCCTCAAGCTGCGCCACGAAGCGGTTGTCAACGAATTTAGTGTTGGGGTGCAGTTCGTCGGCAGTCGGTTGCATCTTCATCTTGCCTTTCTCTATCCTTGCACTTGCATGCCTAGTGATGGCGACAATGAGAAGCAGGAGGTGGTTGTAGAGCTCATGTCCTTTCGACATGCTGTAGAGCAGCTCCTTTTCCGATGCCTCCAACTGCTTGTCCTTGTTCAAGCAATGCGCATAGACCAACTGTATGATTTTTGAACGGATAAGAACTCTGTTTATCATTGTACTCAATCTCTATAAGCCTGCGATGCAAAAATAAGCAAATATATTGACCAAGGCCATGGTTGACTTTCTTTATTTGCACTGCCCGCTCGCCCTGCAATAGTCGACGAACCTGTAGGCCAAGCCGCTTTTGCTGTCGGTTTTCAACTCTGAGGCATGGCGGACCACCCACAAATCGTGGTCTATCGGGGGGAAGAACGTATCGGCCGCCGCGCTTGCACCAGAAATCTCGGTGGCGTATATCCTGTCAGCCAGACCCATAGCCTGCGCGTATATGCTTCCGCCCCCGATGATGAAGACCTCTCGGCCGCCGTCCCTGTAGGCAGCAATGGCCTCCTCCAACGAGCCGAACACCGTAGCCCCTGCAAGGCTGCGCAAGGTAGTAGACACCACGGCGTTCTCCCTGTCAGGCAGAGCACCGGATGGCAATGACTCGAAGGTTTTCCTGCCCATGACGACGACGTTGCCCGTAGTCAGCTGCTTGAACCTCTTCATATCCTCCGAAATACGGCAGATGAGCTTGTTGCGATACCCTATCGCCATGTCTTCAGTGTATGCCACTATGATTGATACCATGCCTGCGCTTGTTCAAACTGAAACCTCGCCTTTGATGTGCGGGTGCGGGTCGTAGCCAGAAAGGGTGAAATCGTCGTAGGTGAAGCCGAAGATGTCTCGCACCGCAGGGTTAAGCACCATGCGGAGCAACTCGCGGGGCTGGCTGGAAAGCTGTTCACGAATCTGCTCGACGTGGTTTGTG
>CAZWPW010000068.1:0-9107 GCA_964635525.1 uncultured Bacteroidaceae bacterium | reverse complement strand
GGCTTCTCTTGCGCCGCAAGCCTGAAGGCAACATACCGCACCGCGACGGAAACATACGCCGACCCATGGCGCAAAATGCACGTCAGCACCGCCGGAGCGGAATGCGGCATATACCTCGCATACGCACGCCGGAACTCGACATGGAGGCTTGACGCAAGCGCAGGGTACGACGCTCCGCTGGCACACGAACTGGTCATGACACTCACGCAAGGCGGCGACGACACGCTCGTGCCCGTCGCAGAGCAAGCATACCAGGCACTCACCTCGTCACACGCGCATTTCGGGGCAGGAATAAACTATGCCCACAGGGTAAAAGGAAACCTCGCAATCGAACTGAAAGTGGCTTGGAAGCGAGATACTTACGGAATCGGAACAATATCTGACAAGGCCGCAGCAACCCTCTCGTTCATCTTTTGAGATGTTCCCGCGCGGCTGCGGATGCATCTGCAAGGAACCGGAAACCAAACTGCAATCGAAGAAAAACCGCCCCGCGTAGGGAGGAAAACAGTCCCGGGCAGTATGAAAAACAGCTTAGGGTAGGAAGAAATCTTTATTTTTACCTTAAAAATACATATCTTTACCGTAAGATTATATATTTTTACTCTGCAAATACATATTTTTAAGGTGCAAATATAAAAAGCATACTACCCAAGGAAAGATTGCATACAACCAAAGGAGAATTTGCCTGCCGCCCTCATGCATACGGGGTGCAGCCTCTGTCAGGCTTGGGTGCCGGCTGCGGCGGACTGCCCCGCATCTTTTCCGGCATACGGTGGCTTGCTTTCCTCTCTCCGGCAGCAAGAAAACATCTGCCGGCGGCGTTGCCGTCCGGGGCGATTTGCTATCTTTGCCTCGTTGCAGTCGCCTCGGATTGAAACCGGGGCGCGACAAAGAGGGAATCCAGTGAGAACCTGGAGCAGTGCCGCTGCTGTGTTTCCTGCCCTTGCGGGCGATTCTTTGCCACTCTGCTTGCCACTGGCCCGGCGGCCGGGAAGGCTGTGCAAAGAGAGGATAAGCCAGAAGACCTGCTGCAACAAAGGCTTTGATTGCCGCCTGCGAAGCACGGGCGGCGATTGCACGGGCGTGGCGCAAGGAGCGCGCCTGCCGCCGCAATCCCACCAGGCATGGCCGGCAAGCAAAGATGCATTGTTTGAGTTTTACTTCAATAGCGCGGCCATGGAGAAATCACTAAGCAAGCGCGGCGCAGCCGCACACTACATCGCAATCGTCGCCATGCTGACGGCTCTGGCGGGATGCGCCCCGGGGAATGGAAAAGGCGGGGGCGTTTTCGAAGAAACATCCTACCAACCAGCATACGCCAAGGGGTTCGCAATCATGGGCTCCGATACGATGGCGAGCACAGTCCTCAGGGTTTATGACCCTTGGCAGGGCGCGCAGGGCGTTGAGATTGATTATTTCATCAGGCGTGAAGGCGAGAATCCTCCGGCCGGGTTCAAGGGCCGCGTTGTCGATGCCGGGGCCAAGCGGGTGGCATGCATGTCGTCTACGCACGTTGCGATGCTTGATGCCATTGGCGAGGTGGGGCGCGTGGCCGGGGTATCCGGCTTGGATTATGTCAGTAATCCGCATGTTGCGGCGCATCGCAATGAGATAGTTGACGTTGGCCAAGGGCCTAACATCGAGGCCATAGCGGTGTTGAGGCCTGATTTGCTGCTTGTTTATTCCGTAGCCGGGGGCGATGCTCCGGTATCGGCCAAGCTTGACGAGTTGGGAGTTCCTTACGTGTTCATAGGAGAGTACCTTGAGCCTTCCCCTTTGGGCAAGGCCGAATGGATGGTGGCCGTTGCCGAGCTGCTCGATTGCCGCAGCAACGGGATGGAGGCATTCAGTGTCATTCCCCCTCGCTATGAGAGTCTTAAGGACAAAGTTGCGGGCGTTTCCTCCCGTCCCAAGGTGATGGTCAACGCTCCGTGGCAGGACACTTGGTACATGCCCTCCGATTCGAGTTATGCCGTCAGGCTCATCCGTGATGCCGGCGGCGAGTACGTTTACGGCGGCAACAGTTCCAACTCTTCTTCGGCCATAGGCATGGAAACCGCCCTTTCATTGCTTTCGCGTGCCGATATATGGCTTGATGCCGGCAACTTCCGCACTTTGGCCGAATTGGAGGCGGCTAATCCGCTCTATGCCTCCTCTCCTGCGGTTACGGGGAAGAGAGTTTACAACAGCGACTTGCGGACTAACTCCAAGGGTGCCAACGACTATTGGGAGTCGGCTGCGGTGCGGCCCGATGTTGTGCTGGGCGACTTGATAAGCATCATGCACCCCGAGGTTTACTGCCAAGAACTCTATTATTACCGCAAATTAAAATGAAACAGGCTAAGCGGGCTGCCTATTGCGTATCAGGAAGGCGTTGCAGGTTATTGTTCATCACATTATCGGTGCTTGCCTTTGCTCTTTTTGCGGTGAACTTGCTGACGGGCGATTCGGGCATCACGCCTTTGGAGCTTGCCAGGGCGTTGCAAAGCCCGGGAGACGACGGCAATATTGCCTCTGCGGTGCTGTCAATCAGGGTTACGCGTGCGGTGTCAGCTCTTGTTGCAGGCGCGGCTTTATCGGCGAGCGGCCTGCTGATGCAGACTGTTTTCCGCAACCCTCTTGCTGATCCGTACCTGTTGGGCGTGACTTCGGGCGCATCTCTGGGCGCGGCATTGCTTATGCTCGGCATGCCTCTGCTTAGCAGTACGGCTGCGGGGTTGCTTCAACCTCTCGGTGTGGCGGGGGCGGCGTGGGCCGGTTCGGCCTTGGTGCTGCTTGGGGTGGCTGCCGCGAGCCGCTGGATGAAGAATATCCTCGGGATATTGATAGTAGGCGTGATGTTCGGGTATGCTGCCGGCGCGGTGATACAAGTATTGCAGTACATGTCGACTGCCGAGAACCTGAAGATGTTCACGCTGTGGTCAATGGGTTCCATGGGTAATGTCACTTCGCAGAATGCGGCTGCGATGGCTTCAGTTACTGCCGTTGGCTTGGCGATGGCGGCTTTGGCTGTCAAGCCTTTGAACCTTCTGTTGTTAGGCGAGGAATACGCTCGCAGCATGGGCCTTGACGTTTACCGGTCAAGGGCGTTGGTTTTCACCTCGGTGACGCTGCTTGCCGGTACGACGACGGCATTTTGCGGCCCGGTAGGTTTCATCGGGCTTGCCGTTCCGCACGTTGCCCGCATGCTTTTCGCCAATTCCGACCATCGCGTCATGCTCCCCGCGTCGGTGCTTGTGGGCATTGACGTGATGCTTGCCTGCGATGCCATCGCCAAGAACCTCATTCTGCCTGTGAACACCGTCACGGCGTTGATGGGCATACCGGTGATAGTTTGGGTAGTTTTCAAGAACCTCAGGCTTGCTTGACTATGATTGAAATCCGCGACTTGACCATAGGCTACGGCGGGCGCGTCCTGCTCGACAACGTGTCATGCAAGCTCTCCAACGGCCAAGCTGCCGCTTTAGTAGGGCGCAACGGAGCGGGCAAGAGTTCGCTGCTCAGGGTTCTCTCGGGCATGGACAAGCCACTTTCCGGCGAAGTGCTAATAGGCGGCCGCCTGTTGGCGGGGATGAAACGCTCGGAGCTGTCGCGCTCGGTAAGTTTGGTTACAACCGAGAGGGTGAGGATTCCCAACATGTTTTGCCGCGACGTAGTTGCTTTGGGGCGCGCCCCTTACACCAACTGGGTGGGACGGCTTAGCGATGCCGACCATGCCGCAGTTGAGAAGTCGCTAGAACTCGTTGGCATGCAGCAATATGCGCGGCGAGCCATGGACACGCTCTCCGACGGGGAATGCCAGCGCATAATGATTGCACGCGCCTTGGCTCAGGACACCGACACCATACTACTTGACGAACCGACCTCTTTCCTCGACCTGCCTAACCGCTATGAGCTTGTGTCGTTGCTCGTTGCCATGGCGCACAGCCAAAACAAATGCGTGCTGTTTTCTACGCATGAACTTGGCATAGCCCTGATGCTATGCGACACGGTCATGCTAATTGACGATTGCCAGCTCATAGCCAAGCCCAAGGAAGCCATGCTTCGCGATGATAGGCTCCGCCAAGCCTTTGGCAGTGATGATTTCGATGTTGCGGAATATCTCGCGGCGTTCAAGTCCAGCGCAAAACAGGTGTTGTGAGGCTGTTTTAAGGGGAAAGCCTTCCTTCTTACCTTCCAATCGTGCTTGGAAGGAGATTTTGCCAGCTTTAGGGATTTAGTATTTGACCTTGGATGGAAGATAAACAAAGATGGCAGTTTGTCCAATATAAATAATGATAACGAACTATTAAATTGCAGTGAATTTTATAAACGATTCAGGCATGAAGCGCAAAGGGTTGGTTTGGATGAAAATTTGATTGATTATTTGACATTGGATAATTTGGGGAATCCGATAATGCCGAATTACATGAATCTTGTTGAAAGCAAACTTGAAAGCATTGCGCAAGCTATATTCAATTCTAATATAACTAGGCAAAAATTACCTGGGTGGCACGCAGCGCAAGTTACTCAAGTAGGGCATGGGATGAAAGTTCTTGACAGCAATGGCAAACTTAGGGAGCTTAAATATCACCCAGAAGTAATTAAAGGTAGAGATAAACGTTTAACAATTAAAATCAACAACAATGAATACGAAAAAACAGATGAGTTTCGAGAATTTTATGAAAGAAGTCATGAAGCAAATAGAAATGGCGAATATTGGAGAGGCGACAAAAACGCAATTAAAGAAGGAATCGTTGGACGATTGGCGGATGTATTTCGAACTCAACTTCACGCCGCGAGTAGCAGTGCAGGCTATGCTGATGGGAGCTTAAGTGCTGATAATCGTGCTGGGACTAGATATACCATTCGCAAGAACGTTAGTGGCAAATTGTTCCATGATATTTTTGAAATTGCCCGTAATTATCTTCCCAATGGTGAACTTGTAGATATTCATGACAGTTATGATGATTGTGTTTGCTATTTGAGTGAAGATGGAACAAGTGGTTTCGCTATTGAGCAAGAAACGGGCAATCTTGTAAGCGTGTTCAATCTTGGTCTTAGAAAAGGTTTCTTATCTTCTATTAAAGATTACATCCGCAAAGAGGGTGCTACCCACCTTGATGCTTACGCAAGCAACAAACAGGATTTGCGTGAGATATATGAAAAGACTTTAGGTGCTAAGGTTGTTTCTACCATGGATTATAATATGGAATATGACCATGACAATATTGCTAAAAATCATGGCAATCCTGAAGTTGTTTTCATGGTTTTCGGGGATGACATTGACGGAAGAAATGTAGAAGAAAGACATTTCGGGAAAGATGAATATGATGCTGCCGCTGAATATGCTCAAAGTTTTAATATAGAACAGACTGCATACGCTGAAGTGATGATTCCCAGATGGAGCAATCTTATACCTAAAGATTATCCGATTGAATTGCTGGAAAAAGAAGGGCTGGACATACAAATAGCTTACCGTATACCGACAGAGGGCAAGCAATCTGTTTCTGTAGTGAAAGTAGTTGGGTTCTTGGATGATGTTTATGGAAGCACTATTATGCTGCCAGATGAATGGGTAACTCAAACTGGTAGTGACTTTGATATTGATACTGTGTTATTGTCGAAAAATACCATTCTTTGCATGCGCCGCCTTGGAGCGTGCTATTGATTTTGTGGATGAAATCATTGGAAGGGCAAATATACTGGTGTATTTTTGTAACGTTTTCTTTTACATTTATATACAAATGAAAAACGGTTTGTTGTTTGGATGCACCATTGGCAGCTGCATATTGTCTGCCTGCACAGGCGTACAAAAAAACAAAACAGGTTTGCATCTGCCCCAAAAGCCCAATGTCATTTTTATTGTTGCCGATGATTTGGGATACGGTGATTTGGGTTGTTATGGTGCTACGCGCATACAGACGCCGCATGTAGACAGCCTGGCGGCTTCAGGTATCCGTTTTACGGATGCACATGCTGTGGCATCTACCAGTACACCATCGCGTTACTCGTTATTGACAGGTCATTACAGCTGGCGCCGCAACGATACAGGTATTGCTCCCGGAGATGCAGGAATGATTATACGGCCTGAGCAAACCACGATTGCGGATATGTTCAAGCAGGCCGGCTACATGACCGGGGCAATTGGCAAATGGCATTTGGGGCTGGGCGATACAACTGGCTCGCAGGACTGGAACGGGACTGTAAGCCCGGGGCCTGAAGATATAGGATTCGACTATTCCTACCTGATGGCAGCAACCGGCGACCGTGTACCATGCGTATGGATCGAAAACCAATCGGTTGCCAATTATGACCAGAATGCTCCGATATACGTGAGCTATACGTCTCCTTTCCCGGGTGAACCTCTGGGGCGCGAACATCCAGAAATGCTTACCAAGTTGCGCCCGTCGCCCAACCACGGACACAACGATGCGATTGTAAACGGCATATCCCGCATCGGTTATATGAAAGGTGGCGGCAAAGCCTTGTGGCAGGATGAGAACATAGCCGACACGATAGCCAACAAGGCGGTGCAATTTATCCGCCAGGCAGACAAGCCTTTCTTCCTGTATGTGGGCACCAACGATGTGCATGTGCCACGCTATCCGCACGAACGTTTCCGTGGCAAAAGCGGCATGGGCTACCGCGGCGATGCCATTCTGCAATTCGATTGGACTGTCGGCCAGATCATGCAGGCATTAAAAGACAAAGGCATATTGGAAGAAACCTTGGTGATTCTGACCAGCGACAACGGACCGGTGCTTGACGATGGATATATGGACCAGGCTGTCGAGTTGGTAGGTGACCACAGGCCATGGGGCGAGTTCCGTGGGGGCAAATACAGCTGCTTTGAGGCGGGAACACGTATTCCGTTTATTGTCAGCTGGCCAACAAAGGTGATGCCGGCCGTATCAGACGCATTGGTTTCACATATTGACCTGTTTGCATCCATGGCAACGCTGGTGGGTGAAGAACTTGCTTCAGATGCTGCCATAGACAGTCAGGATCATCTTGCCACATTCTTGGGGATCGACATGGCCGGAAGGGATTATGTGATAGAGGCAGCCTCTTCATTGTCAATTACGGATGGAGAATGGAAATACATTACCCCGAACAATTATCCATCGTATTATGAATACACCCAAATCGAATCGGGCAACTCAACGGAGGAGCAGTTGTATCATTTAAGCGAGGACATGGGCGAGCAACATAATGTTGCTTCCGAGTATCCGGAAAAAGTAGCCGAACTTAAAGCCTTGCTTGAACAGGAAACCGCGAAAGGATATATGTTGAAATAAGACAAGAGTCAATTATGCACTGGCAGCCTGCGTCGGATGAACAGATGCAGGCTGTTTTTGCAGGAAAGGGCTAGACTGCTGCAAATGTTGGCTATACAAGATGCCGAAGAATTTCCGCAACTAATTCATTAACGAAGTTTTGCAGAGGTCTTAATACAGGAGAGATAGTTAAATAATTATAAATACAAGGGGAGAAGTAAAAATATGTTACGCCTGTTTTATATCTTTATGCCTACGTAATTATGGCACATTATTTAATTCATTGATTTATGAAAACAACTATTCATTTTTTGGCAGCTCTGCTGATAGCCACAGCTGCAACCACGTCTGCTATGGCGCAGGCAGACGACGAATGTGGCGACAACCTCTATTGGAGCATCTCCAATGACACGCTCTACATCACTGGAGAAGGGGCGATGAAGGATTACAGCTACACATATATTAACCAGTATCCCTACTACAAGACCACAGCACCTTGGGCGGATTTGACCTTCACGCATGTCAGCTTTCCAGAGGGGATTACCTCCATCGGGTACAGTGCGTTCATATCTTGCATAGACATCGAGACAGTTGACCTTTCGGTCTGCACGGAGTTGACGAGCATCGAGACCTATGCGTTTTACCGTTGCTCCTCCCTCGCCTCCGTTGACCTTTCGGTCTGCACCAAGCTGACGAGCATCGGGAACTATGCGTTCTGTTATTGCTCCAACCTCAGCTCCGTTGACCTGCCCAGTTCGCTGACGAGCATCGGGACCTATGAGTTTGGCTTTTGCACCAGTCTGACTTCCATGATCGTGCGTGCTGAGACACCGCCGGACACCGGCAGCAACGTGTTCAGTGGTGTGACAACGGGCAACTGCACACTGTACGTGCCAGACATGTCAGTCGATACCTACATGAACACTTCGCCTTGGAGCGACTTCAACGTCCAGCCCTTGAGCGGCATGAGCAACCAAGACAACAAATGCGGCGACAACCTTTATTGGAGCATTTCCAACGACACGCTCTACATCACTGGCAGCGGGGCTATGTGGGATTACACTTACTACTATGGCAGCAATGGCGCTGTGAAAACGACTGCTCTTTGGGCGGATTACACCTTTACGCACGTGTCTTTCCCCGCGGGTATTACTTACATCGGGACGTGTGCGTTCAATGGTTGTTCCAACATCACCTCCATAGACTTGTCTGCTTGTACCACGCTCGTGAGCATGGGGACGTATGCGTTTGGCCTTTGCTCCTCTCTCTCCTCCGTTGACCTTTCGGGTTGCACCGCACTGTCCTCCATCGGATTCTATGCGTTTTACAGCACCGCCATCAAGTCCGTTGACCTGTCTGCTTGCACCGCGCTTGTGAGCATCGACGAAGGGGCGTTTTATAATTGCACCGGCCTCGAGACCGTCAATCTGTCTGAATGCACTAACCTCACGAGCATAGGAGAGGGTGCGTTTGAAAATTGCTTCTCCCTCGCCTCCGTTGACCTGTCAGCCTGTGCTTCGTTGACGAGCACCGGGGACTATGTGTTTTACAATTGCTTCTCCCTCTCCTCCGTCTACCTGCCCAGTTCGTTGACGAGCATCGGGACCTATGCGTTTTACAGCACCTCCCTCTCCTCTGTCGACCTGCCTGAATCTCTGACAAGCATCGGAGAGAGTGCGTTTGAAAGCAGCACCCTCGCCTCCGTTGACCTCTCGGGTTGCACTTCACTGACGAGCACCGGAGACTATGTGTTTTACGATTGCTCCTCCCTCACTCAAGTTGACCTGCATGAGTCGCTGGCGAGCATCGGGGATTGGGCATTCTACGACTGCTCCAGCCTGGAGAGTA
>CAZWPW010000067.1:0-9146 GCA_964635525.1 uncultured Bacteroidaceae bacterium | reverse complement strand
GCCTTCGAGGAAATAACCTGACTTGAGGCTTTGTGCTTGAATCGTTGTGCAAGCTGCCAAGGCTATGGCAATGATGGTTGTTCTTTTCATACGACTATTGTTTTTAAGTTACTGAATTACTATCGATGCTAAAGACATTACAATGATGGAATGTGAGTACGCGGAAACCTGGCGGAGCAGTTTTATCCTGTGCGGTAATTCCATGCAATGTATTTGTTCTACGATGCGGCAAATATAATAAAATAAAAAAGATAATAAAAAATAATAAAACAAGAAATTGCACTTCTATGTTGAAGTTACAGGTCAAACGGCTAAAACTGAGAGTGCGGCATCGAGTATTATGTTATGTAATAAGAGGGTACGTTCCGCTTACTTGTTTGCTGTGTATCTGTTTTTAAAAGGAGTTTTTCAAGCAAATCCCGTAAACTTCATTTGCCGATGTGTTCTACTTTAAAGTATATACTGATTTTTAATAGTATTTAAAGTTGAGATACGAAATGATTTTGTAATTTTGTGCGGTTTTCGGGAGGAGTTGGTCTGTGTCGGCTCACTAGCTTGCCTGAAGTCAAGGGAACTTATTTTTTAACGACTAAAACATAATTGAATGGTAATCAAAGTAGGTATTAATGGATTCGGGCGCATTGGGCGCTTCGTGTTCCGCGCAGCTCAAAAGAGGAACGATATTCAAATCGTAGGTATAAACGACCTCTGCCCAGTGGATTATTTGGCGTACATGCTCAAGTACGACACTGTTCACGGGATGTTCGACGGCGCTGTCGAGGCTAACGTTGAAAAGAGCATGTTGATTGTCAACGGAAAGGAAATCCGCGTGACGGCAGAGAAGAACCCCGCCGATTTGAAATGGAATGAGGTAGGCGCTGAGTATGTCGTTGAATCAACAGGGTTGTTCCTGACCAAGGAAAAGGCTCAGGCTCACATCGATGCTGGTGCGAAGTACGTTGTCATGTCGGCTCCGTCAAAAGATGACACCCCGATGTTTGTTTGCGGTGTCAACGAGAAGACTTACGCCAAAGGCACTCAATTCGTTTCAAACGCTTCTTGCACTACCAACTGCTTGGCTCCAATCGCCAAGGTATTGCACGACAAGTTTGGCATCGTCAACGGATTGATGACGACAGTGCATTCTACTACGGCTACTCAAAAGACTGTTGACGGCCCGTCATTGAAGGACTGGCGCGGCGGCCGTGCTGCATCCGGCAACATTATCCCTTCATCGACTGGTGCTGCAAAGGCAGTTGGCAAGGTCATCCCCGAGCTGAATGGCAAACTGACGGGCATTTCGATGCGCGTGCCGACTTTGGACGTGTCGGTTGTTGACTTGACTGTCAACCTTGCTAAGCCGGCAACCAAGGCTGACATCTGCGCGGCGATGAAGGAGGCCAGCGAGGGTGAATTGAAGGGCGTTCTCGGTTACACGGAGGATGCGGTCGTTTCATCCGACTTCTTGGGCTGCCCATTGACATCAATTTTCGATGCCAATGCCGGTGTTTACCTGACCGAGAATTTCGTAAAAGTAGTTTCATGGTACGACAACGAGATAGGTTATTCATGCAAAGTGCTTGACTTGATTGCGCACATGGCATCAGTTAATGGCTAATAAGCCATATCTTGGATATTAATAAAGGGGCGGGAGGCGGAGCATCGTCTCCCGCTTTTTTGTGTCAAAAAGCTAACTGATGCTTCGAACCTGACAAAACTTTGACGGAGTTTGACCTGTTGCCTGTCCGTTATTGATGCATGTGAATCTCCGGCAGGGGCTGCGGAAAATTTTTAGCCTTGTCTGAGGCTCGGGCAGTGCTTCTAATAATTTATAAATATCGCGGTCAACACTTCCCTTTGTTTAGTAAGTATAGTATATTTGTAAGACAAAATATTGACTTATAGTTTGGCGTGAAAAAACATGAGTTATTTGAGATTTGACAAAACTGAGATGATCCGCCTTGATGAGTCCTTGCAAAAGGAGATTCTCAGGACAAACCGTGCTGGAGCCTACCATTGCAGCACTATAGTCGGCTGCAACACGCGCAAGTACCACGGTTTGCTGGTGATTCCCGTCCCCGGGATAGATGACGAGAACCACGTTCTACTCTCGTCCTTGGATGAAACAGTCATCCAGCACGGCGCCGAGTTCAACATCGGTTTGCACAAGTACCGAGGAGGCAGCTTCAGCCCGAACGGCCATAAGTATATCATAGATTTCGATTGCGAGAAAGTTCCGCAGACTATATACCGCGTAGGCGGGGCGGTGCTGAAAAAGGAAGTCGTCTTCGTACATCACGACAATAGGATACTGATACGTTACACCCTTGTGGATGCCCATTCGGAGACGACATTGCGTTTTAAGCCGTTCTTGGCTTTCAGGCAGGTGAAGGACTACTCTCACGAGAACATCCATGCGAGCCGTGACTACCAAGAAGTGGCAAACGGCATCAAGACTTGCATGTACCCGCATTATCCTGATTTGTACATGCAGTTCAGCAAGCCGGTGAGTTTTGTCTTCATGCCCGACTGGTACAGGAATATAGAGTACCAAAAGGAACTCGAGCGCGGCTATGACTTCAACGAGGACCTCTATGTCCCGGGCTACTTCGAGTGTGTCATAGAGAAAGGCGAGAGCATAGTATTCTCGGCCGGCACAAGCGATACAGATGTCAGATCGCTCTTGCCTCAATTCCAGAAAGAAGCCGACGAGAGGATGCCGCGTGACAGTTTCAAGCATTGCTTGGCCAACTCTGCGCACCAGTTCTTCAACAAGCAGGACGGATGCCACTACATCATTGCAGGCTACCCATGGTTCAAATGCAGGGCACGCGATTTGTTCGTCTCGCTGCCTGGGCTGACGCTTGCCAATGGCGAGAATGACAAGTTTCTGTCGGTCATGGCAACTGCCGAAGGGGCGATAAGGAACTTCTTGGCCGACGAACCCACTGCAGTGAAAATATATGAAATGCAGCATCCCGATGTGTTGCTCTGGGCTGTTTGGGCGTTGCAGCAATATGCAAACTACACGTCAATGGATGAATGCGCGGGACGCTACGGCAAGCTCATCGGCGATATAATGTCGTTCTTCTTCCACCAAAAGCACTCCAACCTCTTCATGCACGACAACGGCTTGGTTTATACTGACGGCAAGAACGAGGCGGTAACATGGATGAACTCGACAGCCTACGGGCGGCCGGTGGTGCCAAGGACGGGATATGTTGTCGAGATAAATGCATTGTGGTACAATGCCCTCCGTTTCGCGGCAGATATTTGCAGGGCAACAGGCGACGAGGCATTTGCCGCTAGGCTTGAAACGACATCGTTGAAAACCGCCGAATCGTTTGTCAAGGTGTTCATGAACGAGCACGGATACCTTTTTGACTATGTCGACAACAACACCGTTGACTGGAGCGTGCGTCCAAACATGATATTCGCTGTGGCTTTCGAGTATTCACCGCTTGACAAAAAACAAAAACGCCAGGTGCTTGACATAGCCACCAAGGAATTGCTCACTCCAAAGGGTATACGCTCGCTAAGCCCCAAAAGCGTGGGGTACAATCCAAACTACGTAGGGCCGCAAGCGCAACGCGATTACGCCTATCACCAAGGCACTGCATGGCCGTGGCTCATGGGTTTTTACTTAGAGGCATATTTGAAGGTTTACAAGACCAGCGGATTGTCATTCGTCGAAAGGGCATTGATAGGCTTTGAGTCGGAAATGAGGCATCATTGCATAGGCTCCATATCCGAAATGTATGACGGCAACCCTCCGTTCAGAGGCAGGGGAGCGGTGTCGTTTGCAATGAATGTGGCCGAGATATTGAGAATTACAAACATATTAGCTAAATATGAAAGTTAGCAGCAGGGAGGAGGTGCAGCAAGGAGAATGAAAGTCTTAATGTTCGGTTGGGAATTCCCGCCACATATATTAGGAGGATTGGGCACGGCAAGCTATGGGTTGACCAAAGGATTGTCGCAGCAGGACGATATGGAAATAACCTTTTGCATTCCGAAGCCGTGGGGCGACGAGGATCAGAGCTTCCTCAAAATAATAGGCATGAACAGCGTACCAGTTGTATGGAGGGAAGTAAACTATGATTATGTCAACGCAAGAATAGGCTCGTACATGCCACCGCAGTTGTACTATGCCCTCCGCGACCACATATACGCCGATTTCAACTACCTGCGTACCAATGACCTTGGCTGCATAGAATTTTCGGGGTGCTATCCCGATAATTTGCAGGAGGAAATAAACAACTATTCAATCGTTGCCGGAGTTGTGGCAAGGCAACAGAAGTTCGACATAGTGCATTCGCACGATTGGCTAACGTATCCGGCGGGAATACATGCCAAGCAAGTCTCTGGCCGGCCGCTTGTCATACACGTCCATGCTACCGACTTCGACAGGAGCCGTGGAAATGTGAACCCCACAGTATATGCAATCGAAAAGAACGGAATGGATCATGCAGACCATATACTGTGCGTGAGCGAGCTGACACGGCAGACAGTAATAGGCAAATATGGACAAAACCCGGCGAAAGTTTCAACCCTGCACAATGCCGCATCACCACTGCCTCAAGAAGTGGAAGAAATAGTACCGAAAAGGCGTAAGAGAGAAAAAACCGTGACGTTCCTCGGGAGAATCACCATGCAAAAAGGGCCGGAATACTTCATAGAAGCCGCCGCAATGGTACTCTCGCGTGCCAAGCACATACGCTTTGTCATGGCAGGCAACGGCGACATGATGGACAAGATGGTTAGGCTCGCAGCCGAGCGCGGGATAGCCGACAAGTTCCATTTCCCAGGCTTCATGCGCGGCAACCAAGTTTACGAACTCCTCAAATCAAGCGATGTATATGTCATGCCCTCAGTATCGGAGCCTTTCGGCATCTCGCCACTGGAAGCAATGCAAGTCTGCGTGCCGACAATCATATCAAAGCAATCGGGCTGCGCCGAAATCCTCGACAAGTGCATCAAGACAGACTATTGGGACATTCACGCAATGGCTGATGCCATATATTCGATATGCACCAACGATTCACTGTATGAATATCTCCGCGACGAGGGGAAGAAGGAAGTCGACGGCATAACATGGGACAAAGTGGGGGCGAGGCTGAGCAATGTCTACGGGCAAGTGTTAAACAATTACAGGTAAGACAATAAAACTGGCAAGATACAATATGAAGACAATCTGTTTCTTTTTCGAGATACACCAGATGTTCTGCATGAAACGTTACCGTTTCTTCGACATTGACTATGACCATTACTATTTCGATGACTTCGCAAATGAAACGAACATCGAAGATGTGATAAACAAATCCTACGGGCCGACGGTAGACACGCTGCTTGAGATGATTTACAATTCCGGCGGGCAATTCAAATTTGCAATAGGCGTTTCAGGCGTTGCGCTGGAGCTTTTCGAGATGCACGCACCCGAGTTCATCGAGAAACTCAAAAAGCTTGCCGAGTCCAAATGCTGCGAATTCGTGGCACAGCCATATTCGTATGGACTGTCGTCATTGTATGACGAGAAAGGGTTCAGGAACGAAGTGAAGAGGCAAAGCAAAAAAATCAAGCAGTTGTTTGATGTGTCGCCGGCGGTATTCGCCAATTCGAACTTGATATATTCTGACGAAATAGGAGAAATAGTCTCGTCAATGGGATACAAGGTAGTGCTTACAGAGGGTGCAAAACACATTCTGGGCTGGAAAAGCCCGCACTACCTCTATGGATCGAGGCACAACAATTCGCTTTCTGTTTTGTTCAGAGACTTCAAATTGTCTGACGATATCAGCCTGCGCTTCAACAACAGCACATGGGACGAATATCCATTGTTCGCCGACAAATATGCCGATTGGATAGCTGCCTTGCCCGATGAAGAGCAAGTGGTCAATATTTTCATGGACATGACAGCCTTCGGAATAGCGCAGCCATTGTCATCGAACATACTTGAATTCATCAAGGCGTTGCCAGCATGCGCCGCGCAAAGGGGGATTTCCTTCGCAACACCCACAGAAATAGCACGCAAAATGAAGCCGGTTTCGCCAGTTGACGTGCCACACCCTATTTCATGGTGCGACGAGGAACGGGACACAAGCTCATGGAACGGAAATGTGATGCAACGGGAGGCCTTGTCGAAACTGTACAGCGTATCAGAACGAGTGCGCATGTCAAACAACAAGCTCATAAAGCAAACATGGGACTATCTGCAGGCCAGCGACTATTTCCACTATATGTCAACAAAAAACACGGGGATAGGGGTCAACAGGGGAATATTCGATTCGCCCTTCGACGCATTCACCAATTACATGAACGTCATTGCCGATTTTATAGCGCAAGTAAACAGGCTGTATCCTGAAGATATTGACAACGAACAGCTTGACTCGCTAACGCAAACAATAAATAACCAAAGCTTAGAATTGGAAGAAAAATCAAAGCAAATAACCGAGCTGTCAAAAAAACTGGCTGAGTGCGAGAAGCTATTGAAGAAACAGGCAATCCAAACCACAAAGGCTACAAATAAAACGCAAGCCGGCGAAAAAGAGAAATAGCCCGTTCACGCGCTTGCCTTTGAGGTGTAATCATAAAGAATATTTGCCAAATCTTGCCAATGCCAGTCATGGCATTGGCTACGTGCTCGCTTGGCAACAAAATCAATAATAAAATTATGGAATACGATTTTAATGAAGAAATAGAACGAAGAGGAACAAATTCGTACAAATGGGACAGTTGCGGAAACAGCGAGGTATTGCCCATGTGGGTAGCAGACATGGATTTCAAAACGGCTCCGCCAATCATCGAAGCCCTGCATAAACGCGTCGAGCATGGCATCTTCGGGTATGTCAAAGTGCCTGAAACCTATTACGATGCAGTCATATCATGGTTTGACAAACGGCACGGATGGAACATCGGCAGGGATTGGATAATTTACACTTCTGGTGTCGTTCCGGCAGTTTCGGCAATCATAAAGGCCTTGTCAGGAAAACGCGACAAGGTAATAGTCCAAACCCCAGTGTACAATTGTTTCTTCTCATCAATCAGGAACAACGATTGCAAGGTAATAGCCAACCCGCTCGTATGGGATGGCAACACGTACGCAATCGACTATGATGACTTGCAGCGCAAAGCATCCGACCCGCAGACAGGGTTGATGCTGCTATGCAACCCGCACAACCCTGCTGGGAGGGTGTGGAGAAAGGATGAACTGGAAAGGATTGGCGAGATATGCCTCAGTAACGACGTTACGGTCATTGCCGATGAGATACACTGCGAATTGGTTTTCCCAGGCCATAAGTACATCCCCTTTGCATCAATCTCAAGCGACTTCTCAAAACATTCGGTAACATGCCTATCGCCGAGCAAGGCCTTCAACATTGCAGGGTTGCAAAATGCCAGCATCGTGGCAGAAGATGCAAGCATGCGCGAACTGATTGACCGGGCAATCAACATAAACGAAGTTTGCGATGTCAACCCTTTTGGGGTAGAGGCGACGATTGTAGCTTACAGGAAAGGAGAAAAGTGGCTCGCCGGACTTCTCAATTACTTGAAAGGCAATTATGAATTCATGCGGGAGTTTTGCAGCGAACACCTCCCCAGTTTCCCCATAGCAGAACTGGAAGGCACTTACCTGGTTTGGATGGATTGCCGTGCACTCAACCGCAACTCGGAACAATTGGAGCAAGAATTGGTAGAGAATGCCGCATTGTGGTTGAACGCCGGGACAATGTATGGAGAAGATGGCAATGGATTCATGCGATGGAACATTGCGTGCCCTCGCTCCCGCCTTGCCGAAGGTTTGCAAAGGTTCAAAAGATTCGTCGAAAAACAAGTACAGTAAAATAACAGTACGCCCCGGGAGCTTAGAATAAGCTCCCGGAGCGTACTCAACTCTATGCCGCCCGGCTGCGTTGCAATCATTCGCTGTCGGGGATAATCAGCTTGTAACCCTTGCCGTGAATGTTGATAATCTCAATGGCCGGGTCATCCTTCAAATGCTTGCGGAGCTTGGTTATGTAAACATCCATGCTCCTTGCGTTGAAGTAGTTGTCGTCAATCCAGATGGTCTTCAAGGCGAAGTCGCGTTGAAGGATTTCATTTGCATGGGCGCACAGCAACGACAGGAGTTCCGACTCCTTGGTCGTCAGCTTGGTGTTGTTGCCGTCAATCGTCAGCAGTTGCTTCTGCGTGTCGAAAGTGAACTTGCCAATCTTGTAGAAATTGGTTTCCTTGTTCTTCTTGCCCTTTATCCTCCTCAGGATGGCCTCAATGCGGAAAATAAGCTCCTCCATGCTGAAAGGTTTTGTGATGTAGTCGTCAGCGCCGCTCTTGAAGCCTTCGAATACATCCTCCTTAAGCGTCTTGGCCGTCAGGAATATGATGGGTATCTCCGTGTTGACCGCCCTGATTTCCTGCGCCAGTGTGAAGCCGTCTTTCTTTGGCATCATCACGTCAAGCACGCACAGGTCATATTTGTTCTTCATGAAAGCCTTGTAACCCTCTTCACCGTCAGGGCAGAGCTCGGCATCGTAGTTCTTGGCTTGGAGATATTCCCTTAGCAATGACCCCAAGTTCTCATCATCCTCGCATAATAGGATTTTCAATTTTTCTTCCATAATCTTATAGTTTTAATGGTAATGTTATGACGAATTTGGTTCCAACGTTCACTTCGCTTTCCGCCTTTATTGTCCCTTTGTGGTCAGTTATGATTTTCTTGACGTATGCCAAGCCCAGCCCGAAGCCCTTGACTTGGTACAAATTGCCGGTCGGCACGCGGTAGAACCGTTCGAATATCTTCTTTAGGTTCTCCTTCTTGATGCCTATGCCATTGTCCTTGATAGAGATGCAGAGCTTGTTAGGCTCGTTCCAAGTCCTGACCGTCAACGCCAGCGGCTCGCTCTCTTTCCTGTACTTGACCGCATTTTCCATCAAGTTGAAAATGACGTTGGTTATGTGCATCTCGTCGGCTTCTATCGTCGAGTTGCCGGCCTCAATCTCTGTGGTGATAGTGCCGCCGCAGTTTGACACCTTCAGGTTGAAAGTGTTCACGACGTTCAATATCAAGTCGTTCACCTCTATTTCCTTTGTTTTAAATATAGCCTTCTGCCTGTCGAACATTGACATTTGAAGCACTTTCTCAACGAGGA
>CAZWPW010000066.1:0-9201 GCA_964635525.1 uncultured Bacteroidaceae bacterium | reverse complement strand
TGCCTGATGTGATGTTTTTTTCATCCACTTACGAAGCTCCTGAAATAGCAAAACAAGTCCTTGACAAAGTCAGGTTCAATTGGATTCACATAGTAAACGATACCTTGTTCAAGGAATTCATAGGCAACAACGGCTATCCGCTTACCGTTGTGGTGGACAAAAGCGGCGAGATTGCCGCTTTTGAGCATGGCACCTCTCCTGAGCAAAGAGAATCCCTGAAAAACAAGATATTGGAACTTCGATAAACGTCTTTCCGGATAATGGCGCCGTGCCGTAATTAAACTGCACCCCAAAAGTTAGACACAAAACTTTTGGGGTGCAGTCCATAAATGAATACCCATGCAAACCTCCCTTTGGATTTTGGCATGTTTGCATTGGGATTCTTATCTTTAGAGGTGCGAGCCATGCTTTCTTTTTCGTTATTTCACCGCCCGGGGCAATTTTAACGGCTGTTTTGAGTTTAATTAAATGACAATTAACTTTCGAGTGGATGATTAAACGCTTCGTGCCGGCATTGCCATGCTTTCTGTTCGCGGTAAGCGCCATGGGCCAGTTCGACGTGCATTTCAGCAACTACTGGCAGTTGAAGAGCTATTACAGCCCTGCCTATTCCGGTGCTAACGACCGCATGAACTTGGCCGGGACATACAGCTTGCAGCTGGTAGGGTTCGACGATGCCCCGCAGTCGATGTGGTTCGGCGCCGACTTGCCTTTCAAGCTTTTCGGCAAGAAGCACGGTGCTGGCGCGGGTTTTTTCTCGGAGTCGATAGGCAAGTTCAACCACCAGCTTTTTTATGCGCAGTACACTTACCACCAACCCATCAGGCGCGGCGTGCTGAGCGGCGGCGTGAGGATTGGGGGATTGACGGCGTCGTTTGACCCTACGGACCTTGTTTTTGTCGACGACGGCGTCACCGACCCTGCTTTCCCCACTTCGGAGTCGAGCGGGACGAGCGTAGATTTGTCCGTGGGGCTGGCTTTCGAGCACCCTTGGTTCTGGGCAAGCGTGTCGGCATCCCATATTACAGCCCCGACTATCGACATAGGCGACTCCTCTGAGTATGACGTTTCGCCTGCATTTTATTTCATGGCGGGTGGCAATATAAAAACAGGAAATCCGTTTATAACAATACAGCCGTCGTTCATGATGCAAACCGATTTCATGTTCTACCGCTACGACATCACCGCCCGCATGACTTACACCACGGGAGGGAAGAGTTTTTACGGTGGTTTGGGCTATTGCCCCGCCACGTCGGTGTCGCTCATCTTCGGCGCGCATTTGAAGGACTTGGTCCTCGGTTACGTTTACGAGATGTACACCACCAAGGTAGGAGCCATATCGGGCAACCATGACATTGTGTTGTCATACTCGTTTGAGATGAATTTCAAGAAAAAGAGCAAGAATAAACATCAAAGCATACGTGTCTTATGAACAAGATGAGAAACATCTTCCCCGCCTTGTCGTTGCCGATTTGCCTGCTGGCTGCCTCATGCATGGGCAGTGCCGGCTCGAGCGGCGCCGGCGGCGAGCTAACCGGCGTTGGCATGACTTCGTGGTCGGAGCCCGTGCCCTACGGGATGGTGCTTATCAACAAGGGGTCGATGAAGGTGGGCCCCGATGAAATCGATTCGTTGTGGGGAATGAACGTCCCCTCGAGGGAAATATCGGTTGACGCATTTTGGATGGATGAAACCGAGATCACCAATTCCGAATACCGCCAGTTCGTTTACTGGGTCAGGGATTCGCTCATCCGTGAGCGGCTTGCCGACCCCTCTTACGGCGGCAACGAATTGTTCAAGATCGAGGAGGATGACGAGGGCAACCCCATCACTCCTTACCTGAACTGGAACAGGCCCATACCATGGCGCAAAGCCACCGAGGATGAACAGGTTGCCATCGAGAGCGTCTACATGAACCATCCCGTCGAGGGCACGCGCATGCTTGATGCCTCGCAGATGAACTTCAGGTACTCGTACTTCGACCACACTCAGGCGGCATTGCGCAAGCACCGCCTCAACCCGGCGGAGAGGGAAAGGAACACCGATATCCCCGTTGACATGGATGCTGTGGTAATGATCTCGAAGGACACGGCCTACGTCGACGACGAGGGCAGGATCATCAACACTACTATCGAGCGTCCTTTATCGTCGCTCCATGACTTCGAGCACAGCTACATCATCAACATCTATCCCGATACTACTTGCTGGGTAAACGATTTCCAGAACGCATACAACGAGCCCTACATGAAATTGTACTTCTCCCACCCGAGCTACAAGGATTACCCTGTCGTAGGGGTCAGCTGGGAGCAGGCTAACGCCTTCTGTGCATGGCGGACGATGTACCTCATGAGGGGCATGTCGGCCTCGGCGAGGCAGATACAGCGTTACCGCCTGCCGACAGAGGTAGAATGGGAATACGCCGCCCGCGGCGATGCTGCCGGGCGTTACCCTTGGTCGGAGGGCGAAACGTACACAGAGAAAGGCTGCTACAACGCTAACTTCAAGCCCGACAGGGGCAATTACACCTGTGACGGCAATTTGATAACGAGCCGCGTGGCATCGTATTCGCCCAATTCCAACGGCTTGTACGACATGGCCGGCAATGTTTCGGAATGGACTTCGACAGTATATACCGAGGCCGGGGTGTTGTCGATGAACGATTTGAACCCAGAGCTTTCCTACAATGCCGCCAAGGAAGACCCCTACCGCATGAAGAAGAAGGTCGTCAGGGGCGGGTCGTGGAAGGACGTGGCCGAGAACATCCGTTCCGACATGCGCAGCTACGAATACCAGAACGAGAGCAGGTCGTACATCGGTTTCCGGTGCGTGCGCAGTTGTATGGGCCAGACAAGCAGTCGCAAACGTTAAACGCAGAAAATAGCTATGGAGAGAGATATTATGAGGCGCAAGAAAAGAGGTTTCGTCAGTACTATTCAGGAGTTCATGTCGAGCTACACCGGCAAGGTTATCCTCAACTATGCCTACAGTTGGGGTGCTGCCGTCGTCATACTTGGAGCTTTGTTCAAGTTGACCCACCTGCCCGGCGGAAACCTGATGTTGTTCATTGGCATGGGCACAGAAGTGATAGTGTTTGCAATTTCGGCATTCGACAAGCCGTACAAGTCATATAAATGGGAGAGCGTATTCCCGCATATAAAGCTCAACGGCGCGCCCGATGTTGATTTATCGAACAAAGGAGAAGATGAGGATACGCAGCAGGCTGGCTCTATTGGGATGCCGGCCACAGTGGTTGCAGCGCAATCTTCCGCTCCCCCGTTGGCGGGAGGTGTATCGGTTGCCATGCAAGGGCAGCAGCCGGCAGCTGAAGGCAGTCATCAACTGGAGGGCGGCCAGCCTGGCGGCACTAATTTCGCCGGTACAGTCGTTGTTGGCGGATCCGTGGTCGGAGGCGCACAGCCGGTGGTTGACGGCGAGATGGCTGAATCATTGTCGGAAGCCACAGGCGATTACATTGACAAGCTGAAGGAAATGACGGAAGTCCTTGACAAGTTCCACAAGGCGACGACATCGTTGTCGGAAATGTCAGACAGTTTGTCGCAGGCCTACAAAGTCATCTCCGACAACTCAGGAAACATAACTGCGCATTCGCAAGGCTATGTTTACCAGATGGAGAACCTTAACCGCAACCTGTCGGGCTTGAACACGATATACGAGATACAATTGCGCAGCATAAGCTCGCAGCTTGATACTATCAAGCAGGTCAACGACGGGCTTGGGCGTATCAAGGACATGTTCGAGGGCTCGACGCAGGACAGCGAGAAGTTCCATTCAGAGACCGAGCTCATGGCCAAGCAGATAGAACAATTGAACGCCGTTTATGCACGCATGTTGCAGGCGATGACGGTAAACATGAAATAAACAAGGAAGGAGCAAAGCATGGCTGAACAAGGCCCAATAAGTCCGAGACAGAAGATGATAAACCTGATGTACATTGTCTTGCTGGCAATGCTTGCATTGAACGTGTCATCGGATGTGCTAAGGGGCTTCTCTCTTGTTAGCGAAAGTTTGGACAGGTCGACATCAAACTCCACATCGCAGAACCATGCCATGTACGAGGAGTTGAAATATTATTACGACAACAATCCAGAGAAGGTTGCCCAATGGTACGAGAAGGCAATGACTGTCAAGGAGAGGTCTGATTCGCTGTTCAACTACGTCAATGATCTGAAATACCGCATAGTGCTTGAGGCTGACGGCAAGGATGCCGATGTCAACGACATACAAAACAAGGAGGACTTGGAGGCATCTTCTTACATCATGCTTGCCCCGAAGATGGGAGAGGGGCAGAAACTTTTTGACAGCGTCAATTCCTACCGCGAGTACATCATTGATTTGGTTCAGGATGCCGTCCAGAAGCAGATTATTGAAAGCAACCTCAGCACTGAAGTGCCTCGCAAGGGTGAGACCTTGGCTAAAAACTGGCAGGAGTACATGTTCGAGAACATCCCCGTGGCGGCTGCGGTGACCATCCTCACCAAATTGCAGAATGACATACGTTATGCCGAGGGCGAAGTAATCCACACATTGATGAACAACATCGACGTGGGCGACTTGCGCGTCAACCAAGTCAACGCTTATGTAATACCCAATTCGCAAACCATAGTACGCGGCGGCGAGTTCAAGGCGAACATCATCCTCGCTGCTGTCGATTCGACGCAGAGGCCTAACATCTACGTCGGCGGCGAGCTTCTACCCGCCGAAAACAACGGCTATTACAGCATGGTGTGCAATTCGCTTGGCGACTTCACCCTGAGCGGCTACATGGAATTGATGCAGGGCGACGGCACTATGCTTCGCAGGGATTTCTCGCAACCTTACACGGTTATAGAACCCTCTGCGACAGTTTCGGCAACGATGATGAACGTGCTTTATGCCGGCTACAACAACCCTTTGAGCATTTCGGTGCCTGGTGTGGCCAATTCGCGGATAAGCGCGTCGATATCCAACGGCAACGGAACGATAACCCGCTCTGGTGATTCCTACATTGTGCGGCCCTCTTCGGTAAGCAACGATGTTGTCATAGCAGTCACGGCGCAGATGGCCGAAGGCAGGATGCAAAGCATGGGAAGCTATTCATTTCGCGTGCGCCAGTTGCCTGACCCGACGCCTTTCATAGAATATTCCGACAACGGCGTTACGCAGCGTTACCGTGGGGGACGGGGGCTTGCTAAGTCAGTACTTATGTCAACCGACGGCATAGTTGCTGCCATTGACGACGGGCTTTTGAACATCGATTTCAGGGTTCTGGGCTTTGAAACCGTGTTCTTCGACAACATGGGAAATGCCGTGCCAGAAGTTTCGAAAAGCTCGAAGTTCACCGAAAGGCAAAAGGACATGTTCAGGCGCCTGTCGCGTGGCAAGCGATTCTATATCTCGCGTGTGCAGGCTGTAGGACCCGACGGGATTGAGAGGACGTTGCCCACGACGTTGGAAGTTATTGTAAATTAAGAAATGCCATAATAATATGAGGAACGTTTTTTTTCTTGTGTTAGTCTCTCTGTTCTGCGTCGCCGCCGTGGTTGACGCCCAACCACCATCGAGGCGCGCAGCTGAGGAAGAGGCACAAAAGTCGAATGAATTGACGGTCAGGGCTGCCTCGCAGTACTCCACTACGATAGATTTCCCGTCGGACATGAAGTGGAAACGCGAGATATACCGCACCATAGACTTGGAGAAAGAGGCCAACAGCGCGTTGTATTACCCCGAGCAGCCTTCTGACGGGCAGATGAACCTTTTCACCTTGATGTTTATGCTGGCAATAGAAGGGAAGATAGACATATACGAATACAGCATCGATGGCGATGAGCAGTTCGCGCCCGAGTACGTGATAAAGCCTGCCGACATGCTTGACCGTTTCAATATATACTACCGCCGCAAGTTAGTGAACCGCAGCGATACGGTCATCGTCATTGACAACAGCGATGTGCCAAGCAACGAGGTGAAGAGTTTCTTTGTCAAGGAAACTAACTATTTCGACGACCGCAACTCGACGTACCAGTCCAAAATCGAGGCCATCTGCCCTGTCCTCCATCGTGCTGATGAGTTCACGTTTGAAACGACGAAGTACCCGATGTTCTGGGTCAAGTACGAGGATTTGGAAACGTACCTGACAAGCATAATGCTGATGACGAGCGACCTGAACAACGTTTCGAACATGACAGCTTCTGATTTCTTCGCGGCACGCATTTACGAGGGCGATATCTACAAAACCACGAACCGCTTGAACCGCACCTTGGCACAGTATTGTCCTACCGACAGCGCGATGGTGGCCGAGCAAGAAAGGATAGAAGGGCAGCTCAAGGACTTCGAAGCTAACCTGTGGGCTGTAAGTGAAAACTCTGCAACAACACGGGAGACAACCAAGTCAACCAAAACAGAAACTATCGAGGCAGAGGATGCAGATGCAGAGGTGGACAAGGAGGAAAGCGACAACTCTAAACGCGTAGGCCGTGACGAGAAGGAGGAGAGTTCAACCGTGTCTGCTAAAGAAGAGAAAAGCACCACGAAATCAAAGAAGACGCGGAAACAATCAACAGTCAGCAGCCGGAGTTCATCGTCAGTAGCGGCGCCGAGGGCTTCAGTGCGCCGGGAAAGGAGATAGCCGGCCATGCCACGTGTCTTAGCGTACAACCTGACAGGCCAAAAGGCTGATTTGATAAGAATGCACTGCTTTGAGGCGGGTATCGCTTTCATGCAAGTGCCTCCACAATGCTACGGCATGGTCATTGGCGACTTGCTCGCTCATTTCCCAGAGTTTGCCGGGACAAACGGCAGTGGCTTTTCTGACGAGATGCTGTTATTCGATGATGTAAGCGATGAGTTGTTGCATCCCTTGTTGCGCAAAATCCGTCAAGCGGGCGGTGTAGAGCTCAAGGCTGTCGTGACAGAACATAATATAAAATGGACTTCGTGCCAGCTTAGAGATGAACTTGCCCGCGAGCGCAATGCATTTATTAAAGCAAAATAGGGTAAAGTCCGCCTCGGCACGTTTTTGCATCTCCGTTTCCTTGTGCAAAGGCTAAGGCAATTGCAAGCCATGCTTTGCAATTAGGCTTCCATATTTTATTCCATTTGCTGCTTTAGCGTTTGGTTGTGGCGGGGGTGGGGTGTTTCATTTATCCCATACCCGAACAGTGCGAAGTCACCCCGGCAAGGGTCGTCGGGCCAGATCTCCCTTAACGCAGCGGTTATCTCTTCGGCTGCTTTGCGGTCGGCGGTGTTGCGTGCGGTCATTCCGAGGCGTTTTGCCATTGTGAAGACGTGCGTGTCGAGAGGTATAAGCAAATCCTTTTGGTTGAAGTTTTCCCATATCCCGAAGTCTACTATCCCGTCGTTCCTTACCATCCACCTTACGAACATTGACAACCGCTTGCATGCCGATTGCTTGCTTTGCGGTATGCCGTTCACTTTTTCGAAAAGCATCTGCAATGCCGCCACTGGGTCACCACCTATTGATATGGCAGCAGCTTCGAGGCTGCCGTGCTTCGTGTAAATGGTGTTCATGCGCTCGCACAGGTCGAATACGTCACGCATCTTGAAAAACCTGTAGAACGGGCGCGTGTCGTCCTTGTATCTGGCATACCGTTTATCGAGGATGTAAGCCAAAGGTTTCCCATCCATCTCGCTGTGCCATAACTCGGCTTTTTTGAGTATCTGTTTCCGGTTGCCGTAAGCTATCCATGAAGTCAAGAACCCCGATACCTCTATGTCTTCTTTCTTCTCGAACCTGTGCGGGAAGCTGACAGGGTCATCCTTAATGAATGCTGGATTGTTGTAGGTATCTGCCCACTCCCGTAATTTGTTTGCTATAACTTGTTCCATTCTTTTTCTGCCAAAATCATGTAAATATAGGCTATTTCCTGCATTTGCAACATTGTTGCAAAAGTTTGCCCTTACCTTCGCAGCATCATGACAGCCGTTGCGCGGCGGTCATGTCATTGGTTATAATGACTAAAATCTATTATCTGTATGCCGCACTATCATCATCACCATCATCATTCAGGAGATTCGGGATCTTTGACATCGACAAGGTCAATTCTGGTCATTTGCATAGCGTTGAACCTCATTTTCGTGGGCATTGAGGCTGCGGTCGGCTTTATAGAGAACTCCTTAGGCCTTTTGTCAGATGCCGGGCACAATTTGAGCGATGTTTTCAGCCTTGCCATATCGTTGCTTGCTGTTGTCGTGTCGTCGCGTTCGGCCAACAAACGTTTCACATACGGTTACCGGAAGAGCACTGTCTTGGCATCGTTGGCTAATGCGGTTATCCTCATGATTGCCGTAGGTGCCATCTTAGTTGAATGCATTGCTAAATTCAGGCATCCCGAGCATGTTTCTGGTGCGGCCATTTCATGGACGGCAACAGCGGGCATTGTCGTTAACGGCCTGACAGCATTCATGCTCATGAGCAAACAGAAAGGCGATTTGAATATGCGTGGTGCTTTCCTCCACATGATTATGGACACTTTGGTGTCGGTAGGCGTTGCCCTTTCGGGCATAGTTATCATCCTGACCGGGTGGGTGCTTGTCGACCCGATTATCAGCCTTGCAATAGTAGTGGTGATAGTCGTTTCCACGTGGTCGCTATTGAAAGAAAGCCTGAGCCTGTCGCTTGACGGCGTTCCGGCAAACGTTGATGTCGATCGCATAAAAGCAAGGATACAAAGCGTTACGGGTGTCGCCGGCCTGCATCATTTGCACGTTTGGGCAATAAGCACGACGGAAACGGCGGCAACGTTGCACATCGCCGTTTCGGATTGCAACGAAATGGCATCCGTAAAGGAAGAGGTAAGGGGGATAATGTCAAGCGAGGGCATAGCGCATTGCACCGTTGAATGCGAGTTGCCGGGAGAGATATGCCATGAACATGATTGCCATGCCGGATGTTGCCGGCACGGTTCTCAATGCTCCAATAATGAGAGATAGTTGTTTGCCAGCCGTTCTTTGACCTCTTCAATGTCCAGGCCAGCTTGGTTGTTGCATTCAGCGGCAAGCGATGTCACTCCCTTGTCGGTGAATCCGCAGGGATTAATGTTCCGGAAATACGACAGATCGGTGTTCACGTTGAAAGCCAGGCCGTGCATCGTCACGAAATGGCTGCTTTGCACTCCTATGGCGCATATCTTCCGGCATGAAGGTGTGGATGCATCAACCCATACGCCAGTGGCTTTCTCCATGCGG
>CAZWPW010000065.1:0-9279 GCA_964635525.1 uncultured Bacteroidaceae bacterium | reverse complement strand
GTATTTCCGATGTGTTGCCATCTGCCATGCCTGCCGGCAGGAGGTATAGGTTCGCGTTCAGGTGTGACTGCTTTGCTGCTTCTTGCAGATTCAATCCTTCAGCAACGACTTGTGCCAGTCCGTTGCGGTTAGGCTGGCTTGACAAATGCCCGTCGTTACTCAAGGCTTGGTTCCGGAGGTTTGCATCGACTAAGATCACCTTTTTGCCTGACATTGCTATTGACAATGCCAAATTCTTTGCGATGAATGTTTTCCCTTCGTCTTTTCCAACCGATGAAACGAGGAGCATTTTATGGTCAGGCAGAACGTTGTATACCAACGAACGCAAGGTTCTGAAGTCTTCCTCTACCTTTAGGTTCCTGCCCTCAAAAAGGCGCTGCGATTCGGCTTCGTGAATATCCATTAGCAGGTTGAGGTTAGTGAAATCCTGCAGTTCATGTTTGTCTTTGAACCTGCGTACTATGGTGCGTTTCATATATAAGTATGCCATAGGGAGGATTATTGCGAACAACAATGCTGCAGCTGCAACAAGCGGTTTCATTGGCTTGGTTGGGCGGTTGTTGACATACGCATAATCGATGATTTGCGCTTTGGGGTTGTTGACAGCGAGTTTCAAGGCATTGTCTTCCTCTTTCTGGAGCAGGTAGATATATAGTGATTGCTTTATTTCTTGCTGGCGTTTTATTTCGGTGTATTCGCGCTCTTGCCTCGGCATGCCTTTGATCCTGTCCATGAAATATTTCTCTTGGTCTCGCAAATCGTCTCTGGCAAATTCTATTCCCCTCTTTATACTTTGTATTGTCATGAGGACACTTTGCCTTGTTGCGTCGATTTGTTCATTGAGTGATTCTATCATGGGGTTTCCGGGATTCGTTGTGCGCATGAGTTTTAGCCTCTGCATGAGCAGGTTGTTATATGAGAGCAGTGATTCGACGGCTGATTCCTCGCTTATGCCGAGGCTCATGGGCACGACGGCGTATTTGTTTTCGGGGGCTTGCAAGAATTCTTCTATTATGGAAATCACCGAGAACTCCGTTTCTGCGCTGATTAGCCTTTCCTTGAAGTCGGCATTCTTGTCGAGTATTATCATTGCCTCCGAGATGATATCAGTCAGCTGGTTTTCCTCCTTGTATGCCTCTACTTCACGCTCTACTTCGATGAGTTCTTTTTCCATGAGGGCTATCCTCTGTTGCAGGAAATCGGCTGTGCGCTCTGAAGTGTAGTTCTTTTCTTCTATTCCGTATATGTTATAGTGCTTTATTATTGTATTGAGTATGTCTTTTCCCCTGTCTGGTATTACGTCTTCCATTGTCAGGTTTATGACATTAGATTTTTTGCTTGTTATGGATGCTTTGACGTTACGCATCAATGCTTCTGTTGTGCTTCCGTATCCGCTGTAGGTCACTTTGAAATTCCTGTCCTCTTCTTCGTTGAAGAACTCTGTTTTGTCAATTATGAAATCCCCTAACGCCGTTGCCAGCATGACCGGGAATTTCGATTCCGCCTTGCCTATTAGCTTGTCTTGGCTGTATGCTTTGACTTTGGCATTTTCATTTTTGTCTATTTTTATCTGCATTTCAATTGAGAAGCGCAGCGTGTCGGCTATGTCGGTAAGCACCGGCCTTATTTGCAGGGGTGCATTATTGTAATAGTGTTTTTTCTTTATTAGCCCGGAGGTCACCGCTTTATTGAGTTCCAGTTCGCGCACGGTGTTCCTAAGTATGGAATATGAACTTATTATTTCTATTTCATCATCAACGGCACTGCCTCCTACAACGTCCAGCGCACTACTGAAAGGAATGCTTGACATCATGGACGAGGCCAATGACGACGAGCTGCCGGAGTCTTCTTTTATGATGATGTTTGCATTGACCTTGAACTCTGGATTTTTGATTAGCAAATACAATGCTGCCAATCCAATGCAAACTATGAAAGACAGCAAGAACAGTTTCCAGTTTTTTATGTAATTCAATATGAGCGGAACTAAGCCTGACTGGTTGTAATTGTTCATGGTTTATAGTTTGTTGTTATTTGACCAAAGCTATACACAAGGAGGTAACGACCGATGCCAAGCTGATGAGCGTTGAGGCTACTGAGACGTTGAATTGCGCTGCTTGGCTGTAGGTTGCGTTTTTCCTGCGGGGTTTGTTTGGTTCCACATATATGACATCATTCTGCTTCAAGTAGAAATATGGCGACTTGAATACATCTGACGATCTAAGGTCGAAGACGTGGTATGTTTTCTTCCCGTTCTCGTCGCGGTAGAGCGTTACGCGGTCGCGCCTGCCGTAGATAGTCAAATCGCCTGCCATGCTCAGGGCATCGAGTATTGACATGCGTTCGTTTGTGATTGATATAGTTCCCGGATTGTTGACTTCGCCCAGCACCGAGACTTTGAAGTTCATGATGTTCACCGTCACCAGAGGGTCCTTTGCGTATTTTGATATTCCCGACTTCAAGAATTCAGCCAATTCGTAACGTGTCATTCCCGCCACATGGAGCCGCCCAAGCACGGGGAAGTCAATGTTCCCGTTGGAGTCTACCAAATACGACTGCAGCACCGGGGTTGAATATATCTCATCCATGCCTGGTTGCAGGTATGTGGTTGCAGGGAGGTTGAATATCGCAACCGCGTTAGGGTCTATGCTCGAAACGGATATGGCGAGCAAATCATCGCTTGTTATTTCTACCTCATAATTGCTTTCAACGCCTTCAAGCAGGTTGTTATCAGGCGTCATGTCCTGAAAGTAAGAAACAGTATTCACCCTCGTCTTGCATGAAGCCAAGGCCAATGAAATGAACAGAAACACAAAAAACTTCCCGTAATCCATTGCAGTTAATAATCGTTCTTTATTATATAACTGCAAATATAACACTTAGATTGCACTTGCCAAGCAACTTCCTTATTATAATCGATTTGGGAAAGATACATGGCTTGTGCAAAGGTTGCCGCCAATGTATTTAAAAGCCAAGTTTGAGTTTGATGACCCGCAACACGTTTGAGGGCAGAAGCCTCAACCATTTGTGCGCCCAGACATAATCACTGTAAACGCCAGGGGAAAGCGTTTTGAAGTAGTCGTGTTTCTCTTGCTTTATTTTTTTTATGTTGTTACTGCTGTAGCCTGTCGCATCATAGTCGGTTATGCACAGGTTGGTTGTCACGAACGTTTTGTTGTACTTCAGTACTGCTTTGATAAGCAGGCATGCGTCGGCTGCAACCCTGATATTCTCGTCATACCCTCCCAATTCCCTGAGCACCGAGGTTTTAGTGAATGTTGATTGGTGGCAAAAATTACGGAAAAGCAATGTATAGGGGGTCACTGCGGCGGGGTATTCGACTATAGTTTTGCCATTGTTCTTGATTGCCCGCATTGCGCCAATGACGAAATCGGCATCCACGAGCATAGTTGCTACGCGGGACAGTATGTCGTTTGAAGAAAAGGCATCACCCGAATTCATGAAAACCACATATTCGCCATTGGCCAATGCCGCACCGCGGTTCATGGCATTGTATATCCCGCAGTCGGGTTCTGAGACGAAGTTGTCTATCCTGTCGCCGTAGGATTTTGCCACTTCTATGCTTTTGTCGGTCGAAGCCCCGTCGATGACAATGAATTCAAAACTTGCATGATTTTGTGATATCACGCTGTCTATTGTTTTCTTGAGGCCAGAGGCATTGTTCTTGTTGATGGTTATTACGCTGAATTGCATGGTTTGAAGGATGATTTACAACATCAATCATTGCCCAATGATAAGAATAATTTGACTAACTGCAAACATTGCCCGTACAAAAAGGGCGCGCCATGTTCACGGCACGCCCTTTCTTGTTAGCAGTTATTTGTATAACCTTGTTAGTTTATCACGGCTTGGAATTCGTCGTTATTGAAGAATTGCGCGAACTCTATGTCAGTTGCAGCATATTTCTTGTAGAAGTCGTCTTTTTCAACCGCAACTTTCAGGTTTTCGATAACCATCTCAGCGTTGTTTGTCCTTGCTCCAACGATGGCAGTCAGGTATGCCGTTGTTGCGTCGGGGTTTTGAACATTGGCGAGCGTGGTGGTAGCCTTGCTGTAGTCCTTGTTCAGGATTTGTGCCAAAGCTGCACTGTTCGTGTTCGTGTCGCCGAAGTTAGCTACTGCCTTTTCGTATTCACCTGTTCCTATTGCGAGGTTGCCGAGCGCTTCGTTCAATTCCTTAGCACCTGATGCTTTCCCGAAGCACACTTTGGCTGTTTCCTTGTCGCCTTTCAACAAAGCCAAGAGACCCTTGTTCAGGTTTACCTCTGGAGCGTCTTCTATTGAAGCTGCTTTTTCGAATTGTTCCTCAGCCTTCGCATAGTTCCCTTTCTTGAACTCTACAACACCCAAGTTGTTGTATGCCCTGTAGTCTCCCGGGTAATTCTTCACTGCCTCTTTGTAGAAAGCTTCTTGACGGTTAAGGTCATCGGTCAAAGTTGCACCGTAGAGGAGTTCCTCCAAGCTCAGCACTTCTGGCTCATTGTCAAATGCCTCGTTGATTTGCTCATCTGAGCGGCCTATCAATTCGTAATTCAATGTCAGGCGCGAACGACGGAGTTCGGGAAGTATCTCATCTGCCAAGGTCTTATAAACCGAAGAGATGTTCTTTATTGCTTCTTCCCTTTGTTGCGGGTCAGAGTACATTGAGAGCACGTTCAAGATTTGATCCTTGTCCTGGATTTCTGAAGCGGCAACTAATTTCTGGAAGCCTTCCCAGTCTTGTGCAGTGTATTCAGCATCTACTGATGTTTCAGCCTTAGCTTTCTTAAGCTCTTGAGAAAGGTATGAAACGGTGTTGTCCTTACGGTTCTCCGACAACGTAGTGTTCAACTTCACACCGCCGTCAGGAGATGCGTATGCCGAAACCTCTATGTTCTTGAACGCTTTGCCTTCGGTGTCAGCTTGAACTTCGGCTATCATGTCGGTGAAAGCCTTGATTTCGTCAGATTTCAATTCGCTTGCACGAACGTTAGCTTGCTGTATCAAGAACTTGATTTGCGCCTCTTGTTTCTGCTCAACTATTCTTTGGTAAGCATCTTCGCTGTTTGAGGTATTTGAAGTCGGCAATGTTTTCGCCAGCAATTCCGATGTTGCTATAACGCCATCTGCAATCTTGACTTCGGGCAGATTCACCGTCTTCTTCCCTACTTTTGCGTCAAACCTCAAATAGAGTTCTGACTTGGCCATTTCAGGAACGTAATCGAACTCGGCATCCATCGTGTAAGTGCCGCCGGCTTTGTAAGGAACGGTTTGGTCATTGCCAGAAACACTTTCGCCTTGGAAAACTTTTGATTCAGACACAGCCTCTCCGCCATCCCACTTCAAAACGGGGGTAACTTCCACAACGGCTTTCTTCTTAAGGTATTTCTCGGGGAAAGTCGCCGTTATCGTCACAGGCACCTTGCCTGCAACGGCTTCAAGAACTTCTGGGTCAGTCTTGAAATACTCCGGGGACAACTCACCTAACTTACTACATGATGTTGTTGCCAGTACAGCCAAGGCAACTAACGGTAAATAAAATTTTTTCATCATATCGCTAATTTTTGAAGTTAATACTTGCTTTCGCCACTTCGATTCCAATGCAAAGATATTAATTATTACAGAAAATAAAACTTTTCATGTGTTTTTTTAGGCGTAAAAAACATAATAATCGCCCGCGAAAGGAATCCGAACCTTGTTTGCTTTTGCTCTGTCCCTGCTCACCGCTTCTTGTTCCTCGGGTGGTGTTCAAGTATCTCGTACCTGAGCGTCGACATATCGATGTGGGTGTATATCTCGGTAGTGGAGATTGACTCATGTCCGAGCATCATTTGTATGGCGCGCAAGTTAGCCCCCCCCTCAAGCAAATGGGTGGCAAACGAGTGGCGGAAAGTGTGAGGGCTTATTACCTTCTTTATCCCGGCAGACTCAGCGAGAGTCCTGACAATGTGGAACACCGTGATGCGCGACAGATGCTTTCCCCGCTTGCTTACGAACAAGTAGCCCTCCTCGCCACTGTGCAACTTCAGCGACGACCTGAAAGGAAGGTAGGCCTCGATTTCGTGCAAGGCCCTTTCCGAAATAGGGGCAAGGCGTTGCTTGTTGCCCTTGCCAGTGATCTTGACGAACTCTTCGTCCCAATAGATGTCAGACAACTGCATTGCCGTCAACTCGCTCACGCGTAGCCCGCAGCCGTAAAGCACTTCGACGATGGCTCTGTCGCGCTGCGCCTCAGGCTTCGATGGGTCGACGGCACCGGCAATCATGTCGATTTCCTCGACTGAAAGGACTTCAGGGATATGCCTGCCGATATTTGGCAATTCGACAAGCTCGCAGGGGTCTTGGGAGATATAATCTTCAATGAGCATGAACCGGTAGAAGCTCCTTATGCCCGAAACTACACGGGCTTGCGACCGGGGATGTATGCCGATTCCGTGCAAGGCCTTGAGGAACTCGACGATGTCGTCATGGCCGAGAGAGCGCAAGTCCTTCCCACGCGGCTCGATGAAGGCGACCAACTTGTCGAGATCCGACAAATACGCCTCCACCGTGTTCCTACTGAAAGACTTCTCCAACAGTAGGTAACGCTTGTATTTCTCCAACAAAACCTTGTCCTGCATGGCATCTGATGCCGGCTCACCCTAATGGGAAG
Organism: uncultured Bacteroidaceae bacterium; assembly: GCA_964635525.1. Taxonomy (GTDB): domain Bacteria; phylum Bacteroidota; class Bacteroidia; order Bacteroidales; family Bacteroidaceae; genus Avibacteroides. The sequence goes on along the minus strand of CAZWPW010000065.1, from coordinate 2,631 downwards.
AATATCATGGCGGCGCGGCAGACAATGCAAAAATAACAAGAACACCTGACAAACCCTAATGCTAGCACCTACGGGACGGGGAACGCCTCTTTTGAAAAAGAAATGCTATCTTTGCCTCTGCCAAGCGTTGTTGCTCAGGGCGAGGCGCAGCAAAGTCTTCGGCATGATGCAACGGCAGCCTGGCATGCTCGCCTAAAGTCCGGAACAATGAAAAAGATACTTATCATAAACGGCCCTAATATCGACCTCGTTGGCAGCAGGGAGGTAGACATATACGGTAACGCCCCCATCGGCCCATACATTGAATCGCTAAAGGCCACATTCGAGGGGCGTTGCACTATCGACGAACTCCAAACCAACCACGAAGGAGGGATAATCGATGCCATCCGCAAGGCAGAACGCGAGGAATATGACGCAGTGGTGCTAAACGCAGGAGGATATTCGCACACCTCGGTTGCAATACGCGACGCGGTGGCATCGTCGCACGTCCCCGTTGTGGAGGTACATATAAGCAACATCTTCGCACGCGAGGGGTTCAGGCAAGTCTCAATCATCGCGCCCGCATGCAAAGGGATAGTGGCTGGCTTCGGATTGAAGTCATACGAGATAGCGGTAATGTCGGCATTATGACCAAAACGCAAACTCCCGGGCACATAATGGAAACAAACACGAAGACGCAAGCACCCTACATACCGGCCAAGGCCGTCGACGACGACGAGCTGTATGACTACATACTCGCACACATCGATGCCGAGAGCCAATACCTAAAAGACCTATACCGGGCAACAAACCAGAAACTGCTCCGCCCGAGGATGGCATCAGGGCATCTGCAGGGCAGGACGCTAAAGATGCTCGTGGCAATGGCACGCCCGCAAAACATCCTCGAAATAGGAACATACAGCGGTTACGCCTCATTGTGCCTTGCCGAAGGGCTAAGCGAAGGAGGCCGCCTCTACACCTTTGAAATAAACGACGAACTGGAGGATTTCACCCGCCCGTGGATAGAAAACTCACCCTGCTCCAGCCGCATTACATACATTACAGGCGATGCCCTCGAACTGGCACCAAAGCTCGGGATAACATTCGACATGGCATACATCGACGGCGACAAAAGAAAATACACCGACTACTACGCAATGGTCATGAAGATACTCTCAAAAGGAGGCTACATAATAGCCGACAACACCTTGTGGAACGGAAACGTGACCAAAGAACCAAAGCCCGACGACATGCAAACCAAGGGAATACTCGCATTCAACGACATGGTGGCAAACGACAAGACGGTTGAAAAGGTCATTCTGCCGCTGCGCGACGGACTGACGGTAATCAGGAAACTCTGAACTCTCAAACACAAACCAACGACATATCATGGAAGCGACAAGGCAAAACAAAATAGCACGATTGCTGCAAAAGGAACTAAGCGACATATTCAGGCAACAGACACAACGCACGAAAGGAATAATAGTGTCAGTCAGCGCCGTGGTCGTAAGCCCCGACTTGAGCATAGCAAAAGCATACGTGAGCATTTTCCCCCCCGCCAAAGCCGCAGAACTGCTCAACAACATCAAGGAAAACCAGAAGTCAATAAGGTACGAGATTGGCCGCCGAACGCGAAACCAGCTGCGCATAATACCGGAGTTCAAGTTCTTCCTCGACGACTCGCTTGACTACATGGAACGCATAGACGCACTCATAAAAGGCTGATGCACTACCCTTTATACATAGGTTGGCGATATATCTTCTCGAAGAAAAGGCACAACGCCATAAACATCATATCGGCCATATCGGTTTGCGGACTTGCCTTCGCATCAATGGCAATGGTGATTACCATGTCGACTTTCAACGGATTCTCTGACGTTATCAGGGAATCGTTCACTTACTTCGACCCGCAATTGAAGATTGTCCCCAAGCAAGGAAAAGTCTTCACCGCCGACAGCATAGCTCTCGGCAAGCTCCAGAGCATTGAAGAAATAGAACTCGTTTCATTGACCTTGCACGACAACGTCATGGTCATGTACAAGGACAAGCAGGCCATAGCAACGCTCAAAGGGGTTGACGGCAACTTCGAGGAGCTTACATCGTTCACCAGCGCGCTGTACGGCAATGGCGAATACACGCTCGGCAACGGCATCGTCGACTACGCAATAATGGGCATAGGGCTCGTCAAACAACTCAACTGCGGAATCAAGTTCCTTGACGCGCTCGAGGTCTACGCCCCAAAGCGGCACGGCCGCGTGAACATGGCAAATCCCGCCTCGTCGTTCAACAAGGCATACCTCTATTCGCCCGGGTCGGTATTCGCTACGGGGCAGCAGAAATATGACGAAACATACGTCGTGACAAACCTTGAGTTCGTGCGCAAGCTCTTCGGCTACAGCAACGAAGCCAGTGCCATAGAACTCAAGCTCAAGCCAGGCGCAAACATCGCCGACGCAAAGCGCAAGGTAGCCGCCGCGATAGGCGAAGACCTTGCCGTGCTTGACCTCTACGAACAGCAAGCAGACGTGTTCAAAGTCGTAAACATCGAGAAACTGATATCATACATCTTCCTGTCATTGATAGTGTTCGTGGCGGCGCTGAACGTAATAGGATCAGTCGCTATGCTTATCATAGACAAAAAAGACGACCTTG
>CAZWPW010000064.1:0-9329 GCA_964635525.1 uncultured Bacteroidaceae bacterium | reverse complement strand
GCAAGTGCTAAAGCCAAGGCGGGAGGCTACAGCCGTCCCGCCCGGTAATGTGTTTCATGTGCTGTCTGAGGGGATATCAAAGAGCCCATCCTGCAGTCCAGTCGTTGCCTTGCTGCACTGCGCCTTTGTAGTCTGTGGCAGTGAAGAAGGAGTCTTCTGCCGAGAGGTCTTTTCCACCCTCTTCAGTTCCTGTATATAATCCTGTGAATGTGAAGGTTTGGTTGACGAGGTTTCCTGTTGCTGCTGTGAACATGTCGTTTGTGTATATTCCTTCGGTTGAGTTGAGCGTTCCGTCGAGCGCGACGTATTCGAGCTTTGATGTCCCGTTTGCCAGTGCTGTTTCTGTTCCTGTTGTCTCAACGGTCAGAGGCATCCCTTTTCCTGTTATGATGGCGTTGTAGAGTTCTACTTCCGTTCCGGCGCGCAGCCTTACCCCGCGCCCGCTGGCACCGTTGCCTATGAGTGTGACGTTTGCTATTACCGGGTGCGCGACGGGTGTTGCCGCGAAGTTGTCGCCGTTGTTGTCGCATTCGAAGAGGCAATCGCAATCATACCCGAGCGTGCTTTCGTTTTCTTGGTATGCGACGAGGAATTGCGCTTTTCCGTTCCATCCTTCTGTCCAGTCGAAAGAATCGTCGGAACAGCTTGTTGAGATGAGGTATTTGGCGTTGACTGCTCCTCCGAAGAACTCGAATCCGTCGTCTGACCCTTTGTATGCTTGGCAATATTCTACCGTTGTTGCGCTTCCAACGCCGTAGAATGATACGCCGTTTGCTTCATGCTCTTCGTCGAAAGCATAGCCTGTATACTCGAGTCGGACGTATCGCAGCGTTCCCGAGTTGTCGGCGTCATCGTCTCCCCCGTAGGGTGCATTGCCTATTTCCGAGCTTCCTGTGCCTCCTTGCGCATTGGTATGGGCGTATCCGCATATATGCAGTCCTCCCCATGCTCCCGGTTCTTTGAGTTGCGAGGTCATGACGATAGGGTTGTCGGCCGTTCCGTTGGCCTCTATCCTTGCCCCTTGCTCGATGAGTATGTAGTCGACCACGTCGTCGTCGACGGCTTCAATTGTCACCCCTTCGGGTATGACAAGCGTTGCTCCGGCTTTGATGTGCACTCCTCCGCTCAATTCGTACGAGGTGTTAGCTTCGAGGACGAGGTCTGATGTGTAATCTCCTTGCAGGAGCGTGGGGTCAGTGCCGCCTCCGGGTTGGGTTGTTTCATTGTCGTCGTTGCATGATGTTGCTGCGAATGCAAGCGTTGCTGCTGCCATGGCCATTGCCATAAGCCTTGATTTTGGATTTTCCATAAGTTGTAAATTATAAATTAATGGTTGTAGGGTTGCTTTGTTGTCTCTCCTTGGACTGTGTGTTTGGTCACAATTTGCAGGAGATTCCTATTTCGAAGTTTGTTCCTGTTTTGAATCGTTCAACGACTTCTTTTCCTCCCGTCGAGGGTATTTCCTGTTCGAACACCACATCCCTGTTAAGGAGGTCTGTTGCTTTTGCCGACAGTGTGATATGCCGGTTGATGTCATACCGCACGACAAGATTCAAGGTGTGCAGTGCCAGTTGCGTTACGTCGCCTAATCCCGAGATGCCGACTGAATGTATCCTTGGCCCTTGCAGGTTGTAGAGCAGTGCCAGGCTGATTCCTTGTTCTTTGCCGAACTTTGCAGTATATGTCAGGTCGGCGTTTGCGAGGTATGGCGATGCTCCCTGCAATGCCCTTGATGTGTTGGTGTATGCCCCTCCCTCGGGCAGGACTACGTCGGTGTGCATGTATGAGACGTTTGCCCCAAGCACCAGTCCGCTGATGATGTTCTTCCTTGCTTCCACCTCTATGCCGGCTGCAAGTCCGTTGTCGGCATTGCTGAATGAGTGCGTTGTCGCTCCTCCTTGCAGGAATTGCGTTCTTTCGATGGGGTTTTCAAGGAGTTTGAAATAAGCTGTTGCCGAGAACATGTCACCGTTAGCTGCGATGTGTTCATATCTCAGGTCGAAATTCCAGTTGTAGCCGTTCTTCAGGTCGGCATTGCCTCGTATTTGCGCCCCTCCGTAGGTTTCCTGGTAGAGGAAAGGTGCCATTTCGATGAACGAGGGGCGGGTTACTGTTCGCGAGAACGAGAAGCGCACGCTGTTTGCGCTGTTGAACTGGTATCGCGCATTGAGTGCCGGGAAGAGGTCATGGTTGTTCAATTCGCTTTTTCTTGCTATTGAGGCATCGTCGAAGTAGTTGACGTGCTGCCTGCTGTATTCGTATCGCGCTCCGAGGTTGAGCAACAATCCTTCAATGAGTTTGAGGTCTGCGCTGATGTATGCGGCGGCTATCCGGCTTGCGGCATCGTATGAATCTTTTGCCTGCATTGTCCTTTTTATCTGCACCGAGCCGTCAGCCAGCGAGGTGGCATTGATGAAGTCGTCGGGCGAGAGTATGTCTTCGATGACAGGGTTTATTCCGTTGAGGTTGTAGTAGAAGCGCGTGGCTGCGTAGTCGCGTTGTTTGTCTTTGTATGCTGCCCCGACTGTTATTTTCGCTTTATCAGCTATGTTGCGTTCTGCTGTTACGTCGGCGAGGTATTCCGTTTCTTCCAGATCGCCGAAATATCTCATTGTCTCCTGTTGGTTGAGTTTGAAGAGTTCAATGCCGCCATCAGTCTTTTCGTACATTACTTGTCTTCTGTCGGGTTCTTCGCTTGTTGTCTTGCCGTATGACCCTTTCCATGCCAGCGTCCATTTGCTTCCGAAGTCATGGTTTCCAGCCAGTTGGTGGTTTTGCAGTGTGTAGATGTGCATGACATCGTTTATTCCTATGAGCTGGTGTCCATCGCGGTCGTATCCCTCGCGTGTCATGAACTCGTTCACTGCGTTGCGGGCATAAAACATTGTATATGATATGTGGTCGGACTCCCTGAACGTATACCCGATGCTTGCTAATCCTGCGAGTTTCAACTCGTTTATATATGCGTCATATGCGAACTCATTGACTGTTGTGCCCGTTGCCTCGAGCGTTTTGGCCATGGCATCCGCCATCGAACTGAGGTTGTTGCTCACGCTTAGCGCGGCAAGGACGCTCAAAGAATTTGTGTTCAACCTGAAATTCCGCCCGAAAGAGGCATTCCCCGCGAAGGCGGGCATTGCTTTGCGGCTTTCGACGTTGAATCCGGTGTTGAACACATTGTTGTATTTCGAATACTCCCTGAACTCTTGCAATGACAGGTTGTAGGCGTTGCTGTCGATTGACGGGTTGCGGAAGAGGGTCGTTGCCCTGTCCATTTCATAGAAGTCGCGCCCAATGGTGTTTGCATATCCCTGCATTGAAAAGCCTGCCTCGAAGAAGTCGTCGCTGCTGTAGTCCTTTGTGGCTATGTCTATGCGTGCGCCTGAATAGTCGGCGAACGAGGTTGCATCGTAGACTTTGCTGACCGTGATGTTCTTGACCGTCGATGACGGGAAGAGGTCAAGCGGTATGAGTTTGTTGTCGGGGTTTGGCGATGCTACCGGCATTCCGTTCAAGGTGGTTGTGCTGTATCTGTCTCCAAGCCCCCGCACGATTATTTGCCCTGCCGATGCCACCGATATGCCAGTCAGTTTCTTGACTCCCTCTTGGGCATTCGATATTCCTTTAAGTGACAAGTCCCTGGCTCCTATGTTCTCGATTGGTATCGTTGACTTTTGCCGTTCCTTGAGCAATGCCGTTGCCGTTTCGTTGTTTTTCCTTGCCACCACTGTTACCTCATTCAGTTGCCTGTTGTCGGGTTCAAGGAATATTTCCACAGGTTCGGTAGCTTCCGAGATGTCAACGGTGAACGCTTGCGTAATATAGGAGACATAAGAGACGGCTATGTTTACCTCGCCTTCAATACCTTGCAGGCAGAATGTTCCGTCGATGGATGTTGCCGTCCCTATGGCTGTGCCTTCGACATGCACGGAAGCGCCTATCAATGGTTCGTTTGTTTCACTGTCTTTGACAACGCCTTTGAAATCGGTTGCCGCTGCTGTCATGGCTGCCCAGAGCAATAAGACTGTTGATGCCGGCTTTCTCATTGTTTGTTATCGTTTCTTTTCGGGAGCAAAATACGCCCGTTGATGTTTTATTGCGGCTACAGTTGGTTTACATTGCTTTTAACCTTCGGTTACATTACTGCTACGCTGCGGCAGCTGCCATGAAAGCACGGGCAAAAAAAGTCCTGCCTGGCAATTTGTTGTGTGCCAGGCAGGACGAGCTAAAGTTGCGGGGAGCTGTTATCAGCTCAATCCTTCGATGTTTCCGTTTACTATGTCAATGTTGTTGGCTTGCGGGCTTGCCGGCAGTCCGGGCATTCGCATTATGTCTCCGGCTATTGCTACAATCATCTCTGCGCCTTTGTTTATGACGATATCCTTGATGTGGAGTTCAAATCCTTTTTCCACGCCGTATGCTTTTGGGTCGGCCGAGAACGAATATTGTGTCTTTGCAATGCAGACGGGGAACGATGCCAAGCCGAGCTTGTCAACCAATTTGAGCATTTTGCGTGCCTTCAGGCTATATGTCACATCTGCCGCGCCATATATCCTTTTGGCTATCTTTTCGATCTTTTCTGTCACCTCGTCGTCATCGTTGTAGGTGAATTGCAGTTCTTTTGAGGGTCGTTTCTCTATTGTGCGCACAACGACGTTGGCAAGTTCTTCCGCCCCTGCCCCACCGTCAGTGTAAGCAGTGTTCACTGCAAAGCCTACTTGCTTGTTGGCGCAAAAGCTGCGTACCGCTTCTATTTCGTCATTCTCGTCGTTGGCATATTTGTTAAGTGCCACTACGACATGCTGCCCGAATGAACGTATATTGTCGATGTGCCTGTTCAGATTTTGCAATCCTGTGCCTACTCCCACTATGTTCGGCTCGTTTATAAGGTTCTCGCTCACGCCTCCGTGCATCTTCAATCCTTTTAGTGTCACCACTATTACCGTCAGTTTGGGTGAGAGGCCTGCCTTGCGGCATTTGATGTTGTAGAACTTTTCAGCGCCGAGGTCTGCTCCGAAACCTGCTTCGGTAACGACGTAATCAGAATAGGTCATTGCCATTTTCGTTGCAAGGAGCGAATTGCATCCGTGCGCTATGTTAGCGAACGGCCCGCCATGCACGAAGGCCGGGGTGTTTTCGGTTGTTTGCACGAGGTTGGGGTTTATTGCATCCTTGAGCAGCACGACGATTGCCCCCGTTACCCCGAGGTCGCGCACTGTGAATGGGCGCCCATCGAAGGTGTAGCCGAGCAATATGTTGTCAATCCTGCGGCGGAGGTCATCTATTCCGGTTGCAAGGCAAAGGATAGCCATTATCTCCGATGCAGGTGTTATGTCAAAGCCCGATTCATGCGGGACCCCGTTAGCCCGTCCGCCAAGGCCGGTTACGATGTTACGCAGGGAGCGGTCGTTGACATCCATGACACGTTTCCACAATACTTCCTTCAAGCCGAAGCAATCGCTTTCATGCTGGTACATGTAGTTTTCCAAGAGTGCCGTAATCATGTTGTGCGCTATCGTCACGGCATGGAAATCGCCAGTGAAATGCAGGTTTATGTTTTCCATTGGCAGCACTTGGGCATATCCTCCCCCGGCCGCCCCGCCTTTCATTCCGAAACATGGTCCGAGCGATGGCTCGCGCAGGGCGACGGTAGCTTTCTTCCCTATCCTGTTAAGGCCGAGCGCCAAGCCTATCGAAACTGTAGTCTTGCCTATTCCGGCTTTGGTGGGCGTGATTGCCGTCACAAGGATCAGGTTGCTTTCCTTTACCTTCTCCTCGTCAATCAGGTGTGCGGGGAGCTTGGCCATGTACCGCCCGTAGTTGCTGACCTCTTCGACCGGCACTCCCAGCGACTTGGCTACTTCTTTGATTTTCTTCAGGCTGCACTCCCTTGCTATTTCAATGTCACTCTTCATCATTAGTTTGGTTAAATGTTTTATATATTGGCAGGAACTCCGTGGCCTCGTACCATTGCAACGTCTTGTAGTACTCGTTCCAGCGCGTGTAAGCCATGCGTGGCACGTAAGTACCTATGCCCGTGTAGCGTTCAGGGTCAAGATCCAGCACGGATGAGCCGGAGCCGAACGTCGTGGTCGAATAGCGGTATGGCATCAAATCGCCAAGCATATCAATTAACGGCGCAGCGGCATCAGTGCCAAGGAGGTTGTTCATGTAATCGCCAAAATCGTAAAGGTAATGGTAGGTGTTGCGGTCATAGAGCATCAGGTCCCCGACAAACGTTTCGTCATACACGAACTCGGCAGAGGCAAGCACCTGACGCGTGGCAGCGGCAAAACTTTCAAGCACCGAACAGTCGATGACCGAAATAGCTCCAGTCAGGTCAATCTTGTATCTCGAGCTGTAGCTGCCGTCATAGTAGGCCGCGTATGCTTGTGCTATGAGTATCTCTTTTTGTTCTGACTCGAACGCAAGCATGATTTGCGAATATGGGAATCCCATCTCCCATACCTCGATTGGGGAAGCAATGATGCAATCGCATACATTCCTGAATTCATAGGCCACCTCGACAGTAGCCATGAGGCAGGCATCGAACAAGATGAAATCAAAGTGCATGCCTGTCTCTTCCAAAGTAGCCCCCAAGTCTTTTATGTCCATGTAGTCCGATTCGTCCTGACCGAACCACCGCAGGTAGGGATAAGACGTTGAAGTGCCGTCCTCCGGAACCGGAATCCAACCTGTGCCGTGCGACCACAAGTCGAGGGCATAACTGCTCGAGGGGTACAACGACCTTATCTCGTCAAACACGCCAATCATGAATGCGGGGTCAATGACGTTTGTTTCCTCATATTCCTTTATCACCGAACGGGACACCGTGCCGTCATCTGCGCTTTCAAAACTAATGAGTTGCGGAACATCCGTCCTCTTGTCAACCATAGCCACTACCTTCGGGCGCTTGCTCATGTTGGCCAAGCCCGCCTCTATGCCGCTTAAATTCGATTCAACGTTTGAAGAGAGGTTATTGTCAGCAATCATGTAAATGATGAACGTATAATCCATTTCCTGGAAGCTGGGAGCTGTTGCATCGTTGTCGTTGCAGGAAACAAAGGCAACGAGCATTGCAACAAACATAATATACCTCATAATCGTACAATCTTGATTTTATTCGAGAGCAAAAATATGAAAATAATCCTCACAGTATTGCGCAGGGGCATGCATGGCACCGGGTTTGTGTTAATAATTATCAATATAGAAATTTTTCCGAAAAAAAATCATCGCTTATCATGTTATTTTGGTTATAAGGTATACATTTGTGGCCAAAGACCAATAACCTTTAATAACATATACGATGGAAAAGAAAATCAAATTCAGTCTCGTCTACCGTGACATGTGGCAGTCGTCAGGCAAATACCAGCCGCGCAAGGACCAATTGGAAAAAATCGCCCCCCTGATTATCGAAATGGGATGTTTCGACCGGGTGGAAACCAACGGAGGGGCATTCGAGCAAGTCAACCTGCTTTACGGGGAAAACCCGAACAAGGCGGTGCGTGCATTCACAAAGCCATTCAACGAAGCGGGAATACAGACGCACATGCTCGACAGAGGGCTCAACGCGCTGAGGATGTACCCCGTGCCGGCCGACGTCAGGAGGCTGATGTACAAGGTAAAGAAGGCGCAAGGCGTTGACATAACGCGCATCTTCTGCGGGCTGAACGACGTGCGCAACATAATCCCGTCAATCAAATACGCCAACGAGGCCGGAATGATAGCGCAAGCAACGCTGTGCATCACCTCCTCGCCCGTGCACACTGTCGAATACTATGCCGGCATCGCCGACGAGCTTATCGCAGCAGGAGCGCAAGAAATATGCCTCAAGGACATGGCGGGAATAGGCCGCCCGGTGTTCCTCGGCAAGTTAGTCAAAGCAATAAAAACGAAGCACCCAGGCATATTGATACAATACCACGGCCATTCAGGCCCGGGCCTGTCGATGGCGTCAATCCTCGAGGTGTGCAAGAACGGAGCAGACATAATCGACGTTGCAATGGAACCGATAGCTTGGGGAAAGGTCCACCCCGACGTGATTTCAGTGCAAGAGATGCTCAAGGATGCAGGCTTCGATGTTCCAGAAATAAACATGAAAGTGCGCTCGATGACGCAAAGCTTCATTGACGATTTCCTGGGATACTTCATGGACGAGACCAACAAATACGTCTCGTCGCTGCTGCTCGGGTGCGGGCTGCCGGGAGGAATGATGGGGTCAATGATGTCAGACCTCAAAGGCGTGCATTCAGGCATAAACATGATCCTGCGGAGCAAAGGCGAAGCGGAATTGTCGCTTGACGAGCTGCTGGTGAAAATGTTCGACGAGGTAGCCTACGTATGGCCGAAATTAGGATACCCGCCGCTGGTGACACCTTTCAGCCAATATGTCAAGAACGTGGCGCTGATGAACGTCATGTCAATGGCAAAAGGCGAGCCAAGGTGGACGATGATCGACAACAACACGTGGGGAATGATCCTCGGGAAAAGCGGCAAGCTGCCAGGCGAGTTAGACCCGGAAATAATCGAATTAGCAAAAGAAAAGGGAATGGAATTCACCACCGAGGACCCGCAGCAGTACTATCCCGACCAATTGGCGGAATACCGCAAGGAAATGGATGAGAACGGATGGGAATATGGCGAGGACGACGAAGAACTCTTCGAGCTCGCGATGCACGACCGGCAGTACCGCGATTACAAATCGGGGCTTGCAAAGCAACGTTTCGAGGCAGACCTGCAAAAGGCAAGGGACAACGAGTTAAGCAAGAAAGGCTTTGACGCCGAAGAAATACTGAAAATAAAACGCGCGCAAGCAATCCCTGTCGAAGCCCCCGTCAGAGGGCAAGTGATATGGGAGATCGACGTCGTTGATGCGTCAAGAGAGCCCGTGATAGGCAAGAAATATGAAAAGGGAGAACATTTCTGCTACATAACAACTCTATGGGGCGAACACCAGGAAGTGCTTGCGAATTTTGAAGGGCAAATTATCGAGATATGCGCCAAGCAAGGCGAAACAGTAATGAAAGGCGACGTCATTGCCTACATCAGGTGAGACGGCTGACCAGCAAACCGGGGGCGGGCTGCGCTTTGCAGTCCGCCCCCGGTTTTTGACGCCCGTTTTGGGATATCCGGCAAAAATCCACAGAGCCATTTATGCCTGCGGCGGCATTGGCGAAAAATTTGCAGCACTGGCAGCTGGAGAGACAACACTTCAAAAAAATTTGAGGCACTGTCATCAGGATAGACAGCTCTCCAAAAAAATTTGAAGCATTGCGGACAGCGTCCACAGCTCTCCTAAAAAATTTCCAGCATTGTGGACAGCGTCCACA
>CAZWPW010000063.1:0-9451 GCA_964635525.1 uncultured Bacteroidaceae bacterium | reverse complement strand
GTATATGGCAGTTCTGACCTTGCTGGGCATCTTGAGCGTGTTTTGCGCCTTGAGGCCGTGGCCTGCAAGGATTGGCTTACCAACAAGGTTGACCGTTCGGTCACGGGCAGGGTAGCGCGGCAGCAATGCCAGGGAGAGTTGCAATTGCCTCTTAGCGACTGCGCTGTTGTGGCTTTGGACTACCAAGGAAGGTCTGGCATAGCGACTTCGATAGGGCATGCTCCGCAGGCTGGCTTGGCCGACCCTCGCGCTGGCGCTGTCCTTGCCGTGTCGGAGGCTTTGACTAACCTTGTGTGGGCGCCCTTGCGTGACGGGTTGCAGGCGGTATCGCTTTCGGCTAACTGGATGTGGCCTTGCCGTTCGCAGGCAGGTGAGGATGCGCGTTTGTATGCGGCAGTAGAGGCTTTGTCGGACTTCTGTTGCCAGCTGGGGATTAACGTTCCCACGGGCAAGGATTCGTTGTCGATGACTCAGAAGTACCCCGACGGGAGCAAGGTCATTTCACCCGGCACTGTCATTGTCTCTGCCGCCGGGGAAGTCAGTGACGTGCGCAGGGTCGTTTCGCCTGTCATAGTCAATGACCCAAACAGTGAGATATTCCACATAGACTTCAGTTTTGACAGTTTCCGCCTTGGCGGTTCGGCTTTTGCCCAGTCATTAGGCAGGGTGGGGAGCGATGTGCCCACGGTCAAGTTTGCCGAATATTTCAGCGATGCCTTCGGGGTTGTGCAGGAGTTGATAGGCAAAGGTTTCATCATGTCGGGGCATGACATATCTGCCGGCGGCATAGCAGTAGCTTTGCTTGAAATGTGTTTCTCCAATGCCAGCGGAGGTGTTGAGGTTTCGCTTGACAAGATTGCAGAGGATGACTTGGTGAAAATCCTCTTTGCAGAGAACCCAGGTGTTTTGATACAAGTCCATGCCTCGCATAAGTCAGAGGCGGTGAAGATGTTGGAAAAGGCAGGCATAGGTTATGCCGCTATCGGGCATCCTTGCCGCGAACGCTGCTTGTCGATATCCAAGGGCGGCAAGAGGCATGTACTTGACATTGACGCTTTGCGCGATGTATGGTTCAATACCTCGTACTTGCTTGACCTCCGCCAGTCATTCAACGGCTGTGCTGCCGAGCGCAGGGACAATTATAAAAGGCAACCGCTGCAATTCAAGTTCCCAGATACGTTCACAGGCACGCTGGCCTCGTATGGGTTATCGGCCGACAGGCGTAGCGCCTCGGGCGCGCGTGCAGCGATAATCCGCGAGAAAGGCACAAACGGCGAGCGTGAGATGGCCTATTCCCTCTATCTGGCCGGCTTTGATGTCAAGGATGTCACCATGACTGATTTGGTCAGCGGGGCTGAGACCTTGGAGGATATTAACATGATTGTTTTCTGCGGCGGCTTCTCTAATTCCGACGTTCTTGGCTCTGCAAAGGGTTGGGCGGGGGCATTCCTGTTCAACGACAAGGCGCGGAAGACTTTGGAGGACTATTATGCGCGCCAGGACACCTTGTCGTTGGGCATTTGCAACGGCTGCCAGTTGATGATGGAGTTGGATTTGATAAATCCCGGGCATGGCGGCAAGGACAAGATGCTCCATAATGATTCGCATAAATTCGAGTCAAGTTTCCTCGGTGTCAGCATCATGCAGAACAACTCGGTAATGTTTGGATCGCTCAGCGGCAGCCGTTTAGGGATATGGGTGGCGCATGGCGAGGGCAAGTTCAATTTGCTGCGCGATGAGAGTGAGTACAGCATAGTAGCGAAGTATTCTTATCCTGACTATCCTGCCAACCCCAACGGGTCGTCGTATTCAGTTGCTGCCTTGTCGTCAGCCGATGGCCGCCATGTTGCTATGATGCCCCATTTGGAGAGGGCTATTTTCCCTTGGCAGTGCGCTTATTACCCATCCCGACATGCAGGTGACGAGGTTACGCCATGGATTGAGGCCTTTGTAAATGCCCGCCGCTGGGTTGAGGAACGCCAAAAATAGCGTTGCCTGTGTCGGGGCGGCATATACGTGTAGCCATAAACGCATGAGACAGTATTTAGAGTTGCTTTTCATATTCTCGAAGATAGGCTTGTTCACTATCGGAGGCGGTTATGCCATGGTTCCTCTCATCGAGCAGGAGTTCGTCAGGAGCAAAAAGTGGATAGGCAGGGAAGAGTTTATTGACCTTCTTGCCGTAGCGCAATCTGTCCCTGGCATTCTTGCCATAAACATGGCCATTTTCGTGGGCTACCGTTTGAAAGGCATCAAAGGAGCTGTTGCAACCGCTTTCGGGACGGCATTTCCCTCTTTTGTGATAATATTGGCGATAGCCCTCTTCTTTACTAATTTCAAGGACGATTCCACCGTCGTCAAAATCTTCAAAGGCATCCGCCCGGCCGTAGTTGCTTTGATTGCCGCGCCGTGCCTGCAAATGGCAAAATCGGCCAAGCTGACATGGAAGACAGCCATTATCCCGGCCATAGCGGTGCTTTTGATATGGGTTGCATCAGTCTCGCCGATATATGTGATAATAGCCGGAGGCGTTGGCGGTTACATCTACGGCGTTGCTTTCAGGAGGAAAGGAGGGACGCAATGCTGATGTTGTTCTTGCAGTTGTTTTACACCTTCTTCAAGATAGGGCTTTTCGGCTTCGGCGGCGGTTATGCGATGATTTCCATGATTCAAGGCGAGGTGGTTACCAAGCATGGGTGGATAGATTCGCACGAGTTCACTGACATCATTGCCATAAGCCAGATGACACCCGGGCCGATAGGCATCAATTCGGCAACATACGTCGGCTACGTGTCGGTGGTCCACCATGGCGGAGGGAGCATGTGGCTTGGTGTCTTAGGCTCTGCGGTTGCGACGTTTGCGGTCGTCCTGCCGTCGTTTTTGCTTATGCTCACGGCGAGCAGGCTGCTGATAAGGTATAAGTCCCACCCCGTTGTTGAGTCTGTTTTCATGGGTTTGCGCCCGACGGCGGTAGGTTTGGTTGCCTCGGCAGCCCTTGTCTTGATGAATGCCGACAACTTCGGCACCTATTCAGGCGGCAGTTTCCAGTTTGTTGCGAGCGTGTTGATTTTCGTATTGGCCTTTTTTGCAGTCTACAGTTTCAAGATACACCCCATTCTGGTTTTGGTCTTGGCCGGCATCGCGGGCTTGGCCATCTATTGAGCCGGTATTGAATGATATATAAATACCTCAATGAACAAGCCAAGCCTTGACATAGCGAGCCTGCCCGGTTGGTCCAATCCGTTCATTTGCGCAATCAACGCCATCCATGGCCGGAGGGTTGCAAACGGAGGAACGCATGACTACGAGTCTTTGTTCAGTGCTTTGAGGGATTCATACGGCAGGTTGCCGGTCAAGTTCCCCGGCGACCGCCATGTATTGGAGTTCATGCAGGCCAACGCTCCTGAAGTCAATGCCGCGCCCAAGCATACTGTCCTTGCCGAGGCAGCGGTTGACGAGATGGCATTGTGCGGCTTCTCGTTAGGCCGTATAGAAAAGGTTGCAAGCAATGAGTTGGCTCTCGGCAATATGTTGTTTGATAGCGTAATGCCTGTCGCGCTTGGTTTTCCTTTTGACGGGATATTGCACTACCTGTCGATGCTATGCAAAGAAGAGAGCAGTCCAAAACATGTAATATGGTTTGCTTATTACCATCTGTTAAGGCTTTTGGCTTTGTCAACCAATGCACGAAACGAGACGGTTATCAACCGCGCGCAACGCCGCCTTGACGCTCTGCGCCCTTTCTGCCGGGAGTTAAGCCTGGATATCCAGTAAATGTCCCTGAAATCAAGACGGCATGCAAAGGTGACAGGGCATAATCACTTTATCTGCCATTAAAATTGCGGTATTTCCGTGCTTCCTGAAATATTTAATTGCTGGCCGCATGGTTTGATAATACTTCAAAAAAAATTGCAGTGCTGGATACATGGTGTGATAATACTCCAAAAAAAATTCCAGCACTGGCCACGGCCTACGACAGCAGTTCCTGACGATTTCTATGACTGTCGTAGTAGTACGACAGCACTTCCTTGGATAAACTTGCACTGTCTGCATTGACGACAACAGTAGTTTGGATAAAGTTGCACTGTCGTAGTAGTACGACAGCACTTCTTTGGATAAACTTGCACTGTCTGCATTGACGACAGCAGTTCTTTGGATAAACTTGCACTGTCGTAGTAGTACGACAGCACTTCCTTGGATAAACTTGCACTGTCGTAGGCCTGCGGCACTGTCTCCTGAAAAATTCCAGCACTGGCTACAGGGTGCATCGCCGCTTCTGGAAAAATTCCAGAGCTGTCGGCGGTCTCTGACAGACCTTCCTGAAAAATTTTAGAGCCATCTGCGGCTGCGGCAGCGGCCGCCAAAACAAAAAATGGCAGGCGGGGGCTGCGGAGAGGTCTGCAACAAAAATCCCGGACAGGGCGGAGGGCATGGAAAGGACCTCTGCAGGTTTCCCGGAGGTGTTTTGCAGAGGCCTTGGTATGAAGACGGCCAAGCTCGTTATCGTTGCGGCGTTTGCTGGATGTCCCCGGGCCTTTTTATGGCAGGATTCCTATTTGGCTCTCATGAAGCTGTAGCCGAAACGTTCGAACGCAGCCTTTTCAAGCTCTTCGCGGACCGACGGGTCGGCAATCGAGATCAATGCTTTCGCCCTTTGCGCCAAGTCCTTGCCGCGCAGGTAGACTATCCCGTGTTCGGTGACGATGAATTGCGCTTGCGCCCTTGTCGTGACTACGCCGGCTCCTTGCTTGAGGGTGGGGCGTATCTTGGAGTGCCCTTTTTCCGACATTGAGGTGACGGCGATGAACGTTTTCCCGCCTTCGGAGAGTGATCCGCCATACATGAAATCGTGTTGCCCTCCTACGCCTGAGAACATCCTTTCGCCAATGGAGTCGGCGCATATTTGCCCCGTCAGGTCTATCTCCAAAGCCGAGTTGATTGCCATTACTTTCGGGTTTTGCTTGATGCGGAACGGGTCGTTTGTCCATGCAACGTCCTTGACGACGATATCCTCGTTGTAATCCATGAAGTCATAAAGCCGTTTGGAGCCGACGGCCAGCGCGGCGACCGATTTGCCGGGCAGTATTGTTTTCTTTGAATTGTTTATTACGCCGCTTTGCATCAGCGGTACTATGCCGTCAGTCAGGGCCTCGGTGTGCAATCCAAGATCCTTGTGCCCTGTAAGCGCCGACAGCACCGCATTGGGAATCGCCCCCACGCCGATTTGCAGGGTTGCCCCGTCTGGTATTTGTTCTGCTATGTAATTGCCTATTTTGGTCTCCTTCTCGTTAGGGATGGACATGGGTATTTCGACGATGGGTTCATTGGCTTCAACGCACGCGTCAATGCGGGATATGTGTATCAATGCGTCGCCGTAGGAGTAGGGGACATTCTTGTTTATCTGCGCTATTATCGTTTTCGAGGTCTCGATGGCCGAAACTGCAAGGTCTGCCGACAAGCCGAAGCTGCAATATCCGTTCTCGTCGGGAGGCGACACATTGAGCAATGTGGCATCGAGGGGTATGAGCCTTTCCCTGAACAATGCAGGCACTTCGCCAAGGAACGACGGGATGCTTTGCCCCTCGCCGCGGTTTATCGCACCCCTGACGCTGTTGGCTATGAAGAGGCTTGTGGGGTAAAATGATTCGAGCAGTTCTTTCCGGCAATACGGTGATTCGCCCTTGGCGATGGCAAAACCTGAATACATCTCAACCCCCTTGAGCTCGCCGGCTCTTTTGACGAGGGCATTGAGCAGGACCTCGGGTATTGAGCCGCTGCCTTGAACGTAGACTTTGTCGTATGACTTGATTAGTTTGACCGCTTCATCGGCCGATACGAAATGTGCCATTGTTATTGGTTATTTTCATTGAACAATCTCAGCCTCTCGTCGAGCAGGCCAAATGATTTGTCTCTTGTCATCGAAGTGCAAACCCTGATGCCTTGCTGCTCGCTCCCTGTGGTGCTTAGCGAGATGGAGGCTATGCCGTAATGTATTAGTTCATTCACCAAGTCGTCGCCCGTGTATCCCTTCCTGCCTATGGTGAAGAAGAACCCGTCGCTGACGGCCTTGCCCATGTCCTTGTCGTAAACGATATGGAATCCGTTGCGGATGAAGATTTCTTTCATGGCCTTGGCACGTCGGGCGTATTCCGAGGTGTCTTTGACGAAGTTGAGCTTGCCTTGGCATGCTGCGTCATACATGGCGGCAAGCGCGTATTGCGCCGAATGCCCTACGCCTGACGACAGGCCGTACAGAATGGTATAGATGAACGCATTGCCTAATCCATCCATCCCGAAGCGCTTTGCAAGGTTGTCGTATTTGCGGTGGTACAGCCCGGGACTAATAGCTACCATCGACAAACGTTCGCCTGCGTAGCTGAATATCTTCGATGCCGACAGCATCATCATGTAGTTGCTCGTGTAGTTGGCAACGGTCGACTGGTATGGCTCCTGGAATGGAATGCCGATATCCTTGCGGAAGTCCATCCCCAAATATGCAAGGTCTTCAATGGCAATAGTGTCATACTTCGTTGCAAGTTCGCCTATGTAGCTTAGCTCCTCTTCGGTCAAGCATACCCATGAGGGGTTGTTGGGATTGGAATAAAGAATGCCGGCCACATTGCCCTCTTTGAGCAGGCTCTCAAGCGATGACTTCAACCTTTCGCCTCTGTTGGAATACAGGTCAAAGCCTTTTTTCTTGAACCCGAGGATGTCAACCTGCAAAGGCTGGACAGAGAACCCGGGATTGAGGAAAACTATTGTGTCCTTGCCTTGCTCCAAGTTGCAGCATAAGGTGATTGAAGCGAAAGTACCCATCATTGACCCGACTGTCGGGATGCAGCACAGAGGGGGAACATCGATGTCCAAGAAGGCTTTGATGAAACGCGAGGTGTTCTCCTTCAGTAGAGGCAAGCCGGCTATGTCAGGGTATTGGGAGGATACGCCCGCATCCAAGGCTTCTTTTTGGGCTTTTATGCCAATCTGGTTTACCTCAAGCCCTGGTGAGCCTATCTCGAGATGTATGAACTCTACGCCGGTGAGTTGCTCTAATTTGTTTGAAACCAATACCGTCTGGCGGATTGTCGCTTGGCCGAAGTTCTTGACCCCGTGTTCCGACATGACTTTCTTGACCAAGTCTTTGCTAAAAGGCACTTCCATTGCTTATGCGTTTTTACGGGAATATTCAAGCCCAGCCCTGAACGCTTTCAGGTTCATTTCAACTAATCTTTCACCTTTGCGCCCGAAGACAGCCCTGATGCCGTCTTCTAACTTCTCAATGCCGATGCCGATTAACGGGGCGGCAGCGCCGAGAAGCACGATGTTGCTCGCGCGCGGCGACGCGACGGCTTTGGCTATTGCGTCAACATCTACCAAAATATGGTTCTCTATTGCCTTGATCTCCGAAATTATCCCGTCTATGGAGGGATAGTTTGGGATGTTTACAAAGGGAGCGGAGTTAGTTATGATGTACCCGCCGCTCTTGAGGTACTGCACATACCTCAACGCTTCCATAGGTTCAAGCGAAATTATCATGTCTGCTTTGCCAATTGGAATAAGGTCGGAGTGGATAGGCTCGGAGCTTATCCGCAAGTTTGATTGCACGTCTCCACCACGCTGGCTCATGCCGTGTACCTCTGATTGCTTGATGTGCAAGCCTTCTTTTATTGCCGCCTCACCGATTATTGCGGCTATGGAGAGTATGCCTTGCCCCCCAACGCCGGATAGGATAATGTCTGTCTTCATTGCTTCGGTTCTTTTTTAACGTGCCGCTTAACTGTTTGGATGCATTCCCTGCGCGGAATAATCACTGAAACCCCGTTGTACTCGATTTCATCGCGGATGATTTGTTTCATCTCGCCCATATTCTTGGGCAGAGGTATTGCCACCTTGACATGCTCGGGTTCAACCCCTATGCCGATGCATATTTGCTCTAACCTGCCCGTGCCGGCCGAATCCTGCCCGCCGGTCATGCCCGTGGTAAGGTTGTCGGAGATTATTATAGTGACGTTCGATTTTGCATTTACCGCGTCAAGAAGCCCGGTGATGCCCGAGTGGGTGAAGGTCGAATCGCCGATGACAGCCACAGATGGGAATTGCCCAGCATCGGCTGCGCCTTTGGCCATAGTGATGGATGCGCCCATGTCTATGACCGAATGGATGGCATGGAAAGGCGAAAGGAAACCTAACGTGTAACAACCTATGTCGCTGAACACTTTGGCATTGGAGTATTCGCTCAACACCTCGTTCAAGGCGGTGAAGACATCGCGGTGTCCGCAACCGATGCACAAGGCGGGAGGCCTGGCGGCAACCGTCTTCGACGCGCAGAGCGTGGCAGATTGCCCCAACTTCAAAGGAGCGGTTATGTTGTCGGGCGTCAATTCGCCCGTGCGGGGCAGGTCGCCGCTAAGTTTGCCGTAGACCTTTTTCCCATCGTCAAGCAAGCCCCTTAGCATCTCCTCAACGAAGGGTTGCCCGTCTTCTATCACAAGCAATGCATCGCACTCTTGGCGCATCCGCGCTATCAACCTCTTTGGCAGTGGATATTGCGATATCTTCAAAACGGGATATCCTATGCCCTCCTTGAAGTTTTCCATCAAATAGTTGTAGCCTATGCCGCAAGCAATGATGCCAAGGCTCTTGTCGTTCCCGTCGTGATAGATGTTCAGCCCCATGCTCTCCGATTCCTCCCTGAACTTGTCATTGTCGGCAATCAGAGCCTTGTAGCGTTCTTTTGCAACCAATGGCATCAGCACCCATTGCCGAGGGTTAGAGGGATAGCTTATCGGGTTCTGCTCGCGCTTGCTGCCCAATTCAACCACGCCCCTCGAGTGCGCAAGCCTTGTGACGATGCGCAGAAGCACCGGGATCTTGTGCCTTTCCGACAAGTCGAATGCTACTTTGACATAGTCGTATGCCTCTTGCTGTGTTGCCGGCTCGATTATAGGGACGAGGGCGAACTTGCCGTAGAACCTTGAATCCTGCTCGTTCTGCGACGAGTGCATCGACGGGTCGTCGGCGGCAACGACTACTAGCCCACCGTTGACGCCCGACATTGCTGAATTGACAAAAGCGTCGGCGCAAACGTTCATGCCCACGTGTTTCATGCACACCAAGGCGCGTTTGCCGACGTAGGACATGCCCAAGGCAGCCTCCATTGCCGTCTTTTCATTCGTGCACCATTTGCTGTGGATGCCTGCGGCATCCGGGCAGCGTTGTATGTATTCGGTGATTTCGGTCGACGGGGTGCCTGGATAGGCGTATACGCCAGACAGCCCTGAGTCGATAGCTCCTTGCGCGATAGCCTCGTCGCCTAAGAGCAAGAACTTGTTCCCAAAGCCTTTCATAGTATTTTTATGCGATTTACATTCTCGCCAAAAGTAGCAATGTTTTTTTGCAAAGCAAAGGACGAGGGAGAAAAAATAGCCTCGGCGGATTAAAGTTGCATAATGTA
>CAZWPW010000062.1:0-9491 GCA_964635525.1 uncultured Bacteroidaceae bacterium | reverse complement strand
CAAGAGGTTTCATGATTCAGTTTGCTTTGTTTTTGTTCATTTGCTTGCTTGGAATTTACGGCGGTGCGCAACCAAAGTTGCCCGCCGCCGTTTATCGTTTTCAGTGCCACATGCAATCTTGGCATGCTGTCGATGCCAAGGGATGGCAATCAACCGTTTATCAGTGCTTTGTAGGCTGAGGCGTCAAGCAAGGTGTCAAATTCCGACAGGTCGGAAGGCTTGATCTTGATAATCCATCCATCGCCGTATGGGTCAGTGTTCACAAGCGAGGGGTCGTCAGCAAGGGCTTCATTCTGTTCGATTACCTCGCCTGAGACAGGCAAGAACAAGTCAGAAACGGTCTTTACAACCTCTATAGTCCCAAAAACATCGTTCTTGGCAAGAGTTTCGCCCTCAGTGGTGATATCAACAAAGACTATGTCGCCCAACTGGTTTTGCGCATAGTCAGTAATCCCTACATAGGCAATGTCGCCCTCCAAGCGAATCCATTCGTGCTCGCTTGTGTACTTCAAATTCTCCGGACAATTCATGTTAGTCAGTTTAAAAGTTAATTATATTGTTTCAGAATCTCACATGCTATCAATCAAGGCCTTGCCAAAACGATGGCGCAGCAAACTATGCCGGCTATCCATCCAACGAAAACCTGCCGCAACGAATCCTTTCTCAGTGTCATGCGTGCCGTGCCAAGCAGTCCAGACAGCATCACCACTGCGCAAAACCACCACAGAGCCTTGCCGGTGAACATTGGGGCATAGAGCAGGGTGCAACCTGTTGCTGCACCGGCAACTGCCATGTGTTCGCTTATTTTCCACTTTATGTTGGCCAAGGCACACACGAGCATCACAACGAGCACTACAAGCAGCATGTTGACCATATAATAAGGCAGCATCAAACGCTGCATCAACAAATATCCGAAAAAATATGATATTAGCGTAAATGAATATGGGACTAAGCGGTTCTCTTTCACGCTGAGGTAGCCTTTGGGAAGTTTGAGCAATCTGCCGTAGAAGTATATCGACGAAACAGGCAGCAATGCCGTGAACAGCACGATGCACGCAAGAACGTAGGCCTTGTATGAAAAAGGAAGCAAGGAGAGGTAGGTCAGCTTGAACATCAGAACGAAAACCATAGTGGCAAACAAAAACGGGCTGAACAGGATTGAGATAACCCGTGCCGCCGCAATCTGCAAACGTCCTGACTTGAAACGAATCCCCTTCATTTGCGCAATTTAGATGTTGGTATGCCGAGCTGCACGCGATACTTGGCGACAGTGCGCCGCGCTATCGGGTAGCCCTTTTCCTTCAATATCGCCGCTAACCTCTCGTCGGTAAGAGGGTTTGCCTTATCTTCATGCTCCACGCACTCGCGTAGGATTGATTTTATCTCACGCACCGACAATTCCTCCCCGTCCTTGGTCACGTAGCCGTCGTTAAAGAAGAATTTGAGGGGGAAAACCCCGAAATCGGTCTGCACCCACTTGCTGCTGCCCACACGCGAAACGGTGGATATGTCAAGCCCGGTCTTGTCGGCCACGTCCTTAAGAATCATCGGGCGCAGGGATGCCTCATCGCCGGTAGTGAAGAAAAGAGGTTGCAAATCGACTATTGCCTGCATTGCCGAGAGCAACGTGTTGCGCCTTTGGTTGACAGCGTCGATGAATCCCCGCGCCGCATCGACTTTTTGTTTGGCGAAAGCCAGAGCGTCGCGCTCGTCACGGGTAAGGGTGCTTCTTCCGCCGTTGGAGAGTGATGCAAGCATATCAGCAAAATCCTTGTTGATGCGCAAGCGGGGCTGGTTGTCATTGTTAAGCCCGGCAATCAGCCTGCCGCCCGATGATTCGACAATGAAGTCAGGGGTTATAGTCTGGTTAGTGCGGTCAATGCTCTCGCTCAGAGCCATGCCGGGGCGTGGGTTCAAGCGTTTTATCTCATCAATGGCGCCGGCGCAGGTTTGCTCGTCAATGCCGAGCGCGGCGGGAATCTTTTCCCACCGTTTCTTTGCGAAGTCGGTGTAACATTGTGTCAGGATGCGATGTGCTATGGCGCGGAGCGGTGAGCTTTTCTTGCGGGAGACTTGCAGCAACAGGCATTCTTGCAACGAACGCGCCCCGATGCCGGCCGGTTCAAGGCTCTGCACGGTTGTCAGAGCATTGCCGGCAACATCCATATTGGCTTGAACCCCGGCAAATATTTCAAGTTCGTCAAGGACCACGCCCAAATCCTTGCGCAACATCCCATCATCGTCAAGCGAGCCTATGATGTATAGTGCCACGCGTTTTGTAAGCTCGTCGATGTCAAGCTCGCATAACTGTGCCTCCAGATTCTCGTAGAAAGAGGTTGCCTCGGAAAAGGGAATATCCTCAGGGCGCTTCTTTGAATGCTCGGCGTTGACTTGGAAAACATAGTCTGGCGTCTCATCCTCGTTGCGGTAATCCGCAAGCGACATGTCGGCAGCGTCAATGTCTTGATCCGTTTCCGCCTCATTGCCTTGGCCATCGCCGCCGGCTTCACTTTCGAACTCGCCGTCGTTTGCCTCGACATCAAGGGCGGGATTGTCCTGCAGCTCGGTCTTGACGCGTTCTTCCATCTCGACAGCAGGCAACTCAAGTAGTTTGACGACTAACAATTGTTGCGGCGAGAGCGTTTGCAGCTGCGTTTGCGACAAGTTTTGAGCCAAGGAGTTCGTTTGTTTCATCCCGTAAGATTCTTTCAATAGGCAAATGTAGTTTATTGTTTCCGATTATCCACGCATTGCATATTTATTTGCATCCCGCAGCCGGCCGGGAAGTTGACAAAAAGATATACAACCCAAGGGCGGCTTGGGTACTATGTTTTTCGCCCCTGGGTTGTATGTTTTCGTGCTTTGGGTTGTATGTTTCCGCAACCCGGGCACTTTTAACTTTTGTTAAGTTTTTGGTTAAGCAATTCCTCGGTTTTGCTTTACAGATATCCTGTTTTAGGCTGTTTTCCCTGCCATTCTGTATTCTCTTTTTGATGGCATAAATTCAAGATAGAAGTGTATTTTTTTGTACCCAGCGGAAAGGCGAGAAGTTCATTTGGCAGATGGGACTGAAAGTCTGCTGTGCCCGGGCTTTAGTAGACAGCTTGGAAAGGAGATTGTGGTTGGAACAAAAGACTCCAGCCAACCCGTTACGGGCTGGCTGGAGTGGTTGTTGCCGGTGTTTAGGCTGCGGCGCGCTGTTTCATGCGCCAGGCCTTTGTCATTTCTTGATGAATTTGAGCACTTGCGTTCCTGTTTCTGTTTCGACCTTGGCGAAATATATCCCTGGCGTGAATCCCGAAACGTTGTAGCGCACTTCTCCGTAGCTGGCTGGCGCTGTGGCAATCTTGGTGCCTGATGTCGAGTAGAATGCCACACCTTTAATCGTTTGCCCGCTTGCACTTATCACTATCACTTCGCTTGCGGGGTTGGGGTAGAGCGTCAGCGTGCTTAGAGCCAATCCGTTGCTGGCTTTCGAGTTTGGATTGGTGATCGTTATGTCATCGACCATGAACATTTCTGCTTCGTTCGAAACGCAATGGATTGCCACAAATATGCTCTGCCCGTTGTAGGCTGAGAGGTCGGTAGTTACTTCCGTCCATGTGCCGTATGGCGCCGTGCCTGAATTGACAACCGTGAAGCTGCTTGTTTGGTTGTCGGTGGTTGATACACATACCTCGTATTGCTCCAAGCCATAACTGTTCGTCAAACTTTGCACGTACATTGTCATGCTCGCCCCATCTTCGGGCATTATGAGCTGCGGTGAAATCAGCCAGTCGTCGTTGCTTGTATATTGTGACGCGAAAGTAACGCCATAGCGTTCTCCCCCGTGCGGCGCGGCATTTGGCATGTAGGTGGTCAACGCCGGTTCTGTGGTGTATGGGTTGAACACCATGAAGCCGTATGATGCTCCCTCTTCAAATGGGAAGTAGATGTCGTAATCCCAGCAGAAATCTGGTTCCCAAGCCATTGTTGCATCGCCGTCGATAGTGGTCCATGCCGGATTGAAGCCTTCGGTGGAGAAGTCAGTGCAGCTTTCGAAGTCTAATGTATATGCATCGAGCATTTCGGCGCTGGTGACTGTCTTTTGCACGCTGTTGTCGCTCGTGTCCTCATCTCCTTCGAGTGTTGCCGTTGCGACGATGATGTAATCGCCTGGTGTCGACAAGTCGGCCGTGAACGTGTAGGTGCTGGTTGTGTACGATTCCAGCGTCACCGTTTGCGCATTGAGGTCAGTTCCGTTTACGGTCACCTGCAGTGTTCCCGCAGCTGTTTGGGTGCCGTTGTTTGTCACGCTCACAACTATTGGCTGGTTGC
Organism: uncultured Bacteroidaceae bacterium; assembly: GCA_964635525.1. Lineage (GTDB taxonomy): Bacteria > Bacteroidota > Bacteroidia > Bacteroidales > Bacteroidaceae > Avibacteroides. The sequence goes on along the minus strand of CAZWPW010000062.1, from coordinate 5,174 downwards.
TCGTGTATACTCCCTCGCCGTCGGGCGATACTATTTCGTTTACCGTCAGGTTGTATGCCGGGGCGGTTGCATCGCCGAAGACGGCGCGGATGGCAGCCGTGCCATATCCGGCTGACGATTGGTCGACAGCATAGTCCTCATCGTACATGAGATAGAGCTGGCCTGGGTTCACGTAGTCTATAGCGAGGCAGTAGCCAGTGTATCCCACGCATATCATGTAGCTTTCGCCCGCTTTCAATTGTCTTGGGGTGATGTCGTATGTTATCTGCCCCTTTTGCGTGCCTTGCGGCGTGGTGGCAGAATATATCAAGTCGCCCAATGGATAATAGATAGTCCCGTCGGCCATGGTTGCCTCGTCATCGAGGTTGACTTTGTACACCAGCAGCGAGATGTCCTGCCCGTCGGCATATCCCCATCCGACAGATATGCCCGTGAGCACGTCGTCAACCGACAAGGTGAAAGGCACTCCCACTACCACCTCGTAGGAGCCTCCTATGGCGTAATCATAGGTGGGGGAACTGTCGTAGGCAAGCACTTGGTCGGTTATCTGCACGTTGAACGATGCCGTGTTGTCGTCGGGGTTGGCATCCTCTTCCCCGGAAGTGTCAGCTATTGAGAATTCCACGCTGGCTGTGCTGCCCGCAGGCACCGATGCGAGCGAGTACTCGACGGTCACGGTCCTTGTTTCAAGCCCTGCTAAGTTCTCGACTGTGGTTGTCGACAGTACAGTATTGCCGTCAAGCGTTGCAGTGATTGTTGCATTGCTGGTTTTCGTTCCCCTGTTTTCCACTTGCAACTTTGTGGTTACGAGGCTGGTTTGCGGTTCGGGCAGCATGGTTGGCGTGGCCTGCATGCCCGTTATGGCGAGGTCGTAGGAGGCAAGTTCCGTTATGCTTATTGTCTTGATGAAGAACGAGCCTTGTGGTGCTTCTTGCAAGAATGCAAATTGGTAGGTGCCTGACTCTGTGCAGTTGAACACTGCCTCGCCGTCGGTGAAGGCAGTGTTGGTGAAGGCATAGTCCTCACCTCCTATGGTTTGCATATCGCTTGTGCTGCTACCGTCAAGGCCGCAGAGCACTTGGTAACCCTCGTAGACTGTGTAGCTGTAATAGTAGAAGCCCGCCATGTAGTTGTAGCTGATGCGGTAGCTCTTGCCAGCCTCTAAAGCTACGCCGCGCGAGAGGAGCGGGCTGTACCCGAGGCATACCATTGAGTAGTAATATTCGTCGTCATACACCCAGCTCCCGTCGCTTGCCCATTGCTCGCTTTGCTCCCCTTGGGTGAAGTCAACGCTGAAAGGTGCTGTGGTGGTTTCGAAATGCGTGGTAGTTGCCATCGAAGAGTTGTTGTCGCTTGTCGTCTCAGTGTCCCCGTTGGCATTCGTCACGTTGCTGGCTGTAGCATAAACAACGTATACCCCTTCCGTGCTGAGGTCAAGCGTCGTTAAATACTCTGCTGAAGCCCCCGCCGCGATTATGAGCGATATTCCTGGAATGGTTTCGCTTAGCACTTGTGTCCCGTTGAGTTGCACTTCGAGCAACAAATCGAACTGCGTTATATTGCTTGTCCCGTTGTTTGCCAGTGTAATGCTGAGCGTCTCGCTGTCTCCTAACGACGAGTTAGGCAGAGGCAGCGTCATGTCGGTTATTTCGATGTCAAGCGTTTCGGCAGATGTGGCAGCGAAAGTTGTCGCTATGCTCTCCTGCGATGTGTTTGCCCGCCTGCTGCGGCCCTCCTTTTGCGCCAGCTTGCTTGCGATTATTTCCTTTGACAAGTCAGTAAGGTACATTTGCCCGATTGTGGCGTTGCCTGCTCCGTTGAACTCTGATAGCTGCCGTGTGGAGCCTATTTTCGGCATCTTAGAGCTGTCCATACTTTGCAGCTTGCCGCCGGTGCCTTGCGCGAGGCATTCAAGGCCGCACACCAAGCAGCATAGAAGAATAAAGAATCTATTTTTCATATTATTTAGAGTAAATGTTCCCGCAAAGATACTACACACGTGTATAAAACACAAACAGGGGGCGATGAGGCAATATGATAGGGGGAGATATAAGCTATCGCGCCAAGGCTTGAAATCCCGCCTTGGCGCGATAGCTTGTTGTGTGGTCGTGGTGCACATAATGCGCTGTCTCCGGAACGCATACACCCCGATGCTCGTCAACGCGGTGCAGTCCAAGAGGTCGTCGCTCTTAGAGGGCGGTGCAATACCAGAACGCTTGATCCCCGATGCTCGTCAACGCGGTGCAGTCCGAAAGGTCGACAGAAGTGAGCGATGAGCAGTAGTAGAACGCCCTATCCCCGATGTTCTCTAAGGCGGTGCACTCCGAGAGGTCGAGGGTAATGAGCGATGAGCAGTAGTAGAACGCCCTATCTCCGATGCTCTCTAAAGCGGTGCACTCCGAGAGGTCAATGGCCTCTAGGAAAAGGCAACAGTAGAACGCCTTATCCCCGATGATCTCTAAGGCGGTGCAGTCAGAGAGGTTTACAGTCTCAAGGGCAGTGCAATATCGGAACGCCTGCCCCCCGATGCTAGTCAGCGCAGTGCAGCCCGAGATGTCGACGGAATTGAGCGATGAGCAGTAGTAGAACGCCCTATCCCCGATGTTCTCTAAGGCGGTGCAGCCCGAGATGTCGACGGAATTGAGCGATGAGCAGTAGTAGAACGCCCTGTCCCCGATGCTCCCTAAAGTGGTGCAGTTCGAGAGGTCGAGTGTCTTGAGGCTGGAGCAAAGGTAAAACGCTGCCTGCCCTATGTAGGTAATCCCTTCGGGGAAGACCACCGAGGTGAATGAGTAGCTCCGCCAAGGTGCTGTGTTACTTAAATAACCATAATCCGTCATAGCCCCCTTGCCGGTGATGTATAGTGTGTCGTTTGAGATGTTCCAGTAAAGGCTTTCGCCGCACGTGCCGTTTGTACTCTGCGCCATTGCAGATGTGGTTGTCAATGCAATTAGTAAAAAAGCAAAAAAGGAAATAGTTTTTTTCATAAAAGGTTTTTTGATTTAGTTTATATAGATGTTTTTAGACGGTTGCGAATACAAATCAAGACTCATCATTTGCTCCTTTTCATTTCCTCTCTCGTAGCTGGTAAACGGTTACTTATTGGTCTGCGGCGGCAAAATTAAAGCGTTATTTGCATAGATGCAACCATTCCCCCCCCTTTTATAATTATAGGATACGACAAAAACTACAAAATATGCGACAAAATTGAATGCGCTGCTTTCTCGAATGACTTTGCACCCTCCCATTTCCGGTGGCGGTGGGTTGGCGGAAAAAAGAGCTTGGCAAATTGATAATACGACCTCGTCAAGTTGATAAAAGAACCCCGGCAGGTTGACAAAAAGATACCGTACCCGGGAGGCTTCATGGTAGTATGTTTCCCCGCCTTGGGTGGTATGTTTCCGCAACCTCGGCATATATTTTTTCGTTAAGTTTTTGGTTAGGCGATTGTATGGTTTTGCCTTACACATTTCTGGTTTTGGGGTAGTTTTCCAGTCATTCCGTATCTCCTTACCGATAGTGGCATATTGCATTTAAACGTTATCTTTGCAGGCGGGGACGGGCGCCCCCGGATGACGGACATACCTATAATAATATACGAAGCAAATGACTATGGCAAACGAACTCTTCACGTCGCTGCCCTGCAAGGTGGCTGACATGGGCCTTGCGGATTTCGGGCGCAAGGAAATCGGCTTGGCCGAGAAGGAAATGCCGGGGCTGATGGCCTTGAGGGAGAAATATTCGGCGAGCAAGCCTCTGGCTGGGGCGAGGATCACGGGCTCGCTGCACATGACGGTGCAAACGGCGGTGCTCATCGAGACTCTCGCGTGCCTGGGGGCCCAGGTGCGGTGGTGCTCGTGCAACATCTATTCGACGCAGGACCATGCGGCGGCGGCGGTGGCGGCCGCGGGGGTGCCGGTGTTCGCGTGGAAGGGCGAGACGCTTGCCGACTACTGGTGGTGCACGCTGCAGGCTCTGTCGTTCGGCGACGGCAAGGGCCCGGACTTGATTGTCGACGACGGGGGCGACGCCACGCTGATGATTCACAGGGGCAAGGCGGCCGAAGCCGATGCCTCCGTGCTCGAGGGGGCGCCTTCGGGGGAGGACGAGAGGGAGTTGAATGCTCTGCTAAGGCGCGTGCTGGCGGCCGACGGGAGCTTCTGGGGGCGGATGACTGCTGAAATACGCGGCGTTTCGGAGGAGACGACGACGGGAGTGCACCGCCTCTACCAGATGCAGGAGCGGGGCGCTCTGTTGTTTCCTGCCTTCAACGTCAACGACTCCGTTACGAAGTCGAAGTTCGACAACCTCTACGGTTGCCGCGAGTCGCTCGCCGACGGGATAAAGCGCGCCACCGACGTTATGGTTGCCGGCAAGGTGGTGGTGGTTTGCGGATACGGCGACGTGGGCAAGGGGTGCGCGCAGTCGATGCGCTCCTACGGCGCGAGGGTCATAGTGACCGAGATTGACCCCATCTGCGCGTTGCAGGCGGCCATGGAGGGATATGAGGTGTCGACGGTGGAGGCGGCCTTGGGCGAGGCGGACATATTCGTCACGGCGACGGGCAACTGCGACATCATACGCATCGAGCACATGGAGAGGATGAAGGACCAGGCCATTGTTTGCAACATAGGGCATTTCGACAACGAGATCGAGGTGAGCGAACTGGTCAATTACCCGGGAGTGGAGCGCGTCAACATAAAGCCGCAGGTTGACCTGTACCGTTTCCCCGACGGGCATTCGATAATCCTGCTCGCGTCGGGCCGCCTCGTGAACTTGGGCTGCGCCACGGGGCATCCGTCGTTCGTGATGAGCGCCTCGTTCACGAACCAGACGCTCGCGCAGATAGAGTTGTTCACGAAACGCTATGACGTAGGGGTGCACCGGCTCCCGAAGCATCTTGACGAGGAGGTGGCGCGGTTGCATCTGGACAAGCTCGGGGTGAAGCTCACGCGTTTGACGGAGAAGCAGGCTGCGTATATCGGCGTTAGCGCCGACGGCCCGTACAAGGCGGATTATTACAGGTATTAAAACAGCATGTCTATGATTGAACCAAGATTGACTTCTGCCGCCGGGAAGAATGTTCTTCCCGACTTGATGGCCTTGGCGTTGTTCGCCTTGCTGTCGTTCGCATATTTCTTCCCGTCGGTGCGTGAGGGGCGGGTTGTCGCCGG
>CAZWPW010000061.1:0-9515 GCA_964635525.1 uncultured Bacteroidaceae bacterium | reverse complement strand
TGACATCCGTTTTCAGTGCCGATGGAAAGAATGTGCCATGCACTGTTATCGAAGCAGGTCCTTGCGTTGTCACTCAAATCAAAACGCTTGAAAAAGACGGCTACAAAGCAGTCCAATTAGGATTTGAAGACATGAAAGAAAAGAATGTCACAAAGCCTATGATGGGACATTTCAAGAAAGCCGGGGTGACACCGAAGCGACACTTGGCCGAGTTCTCGTTTGAGACGGAGATGAACCTCGGGGACGTTGTCTCAGTGGACATCTTTGCCGATTCATCATTTGTCGATGTCATTGGGACATCAAAAGGAAAAGGATTCCAAGGAGTTGTCAAACGCCACGGATTCGGCGGTGTGGGCCAAGCAACCCACGGCCAGCACAACCGGGCAAGGAAGCCGGGTTCAATAGGTGCCTGCTCTTATCCCGCAAAAGTGTTCAAAGGAACAAGAATGGCAGGCCAAATGGGCTGCGCAAGGGTCACTACGCATAACCTGAAAGTGTTAAAAGTCATACCTGAGCATAACCTTCTTTTAATAAAAGGCTCTGTTCCGGGATTCAATGGTTCAATCGTAATAATAGAGAAATAACAATGGAAGTCAGCGTATATAACATTAAGGGCGAAGACACTGGCAGGAAAGTCCAGTTGAATGATTCTATCTTTGGGATTGAACCTAACGACCATGTAATATACTTGGCAGTGAAGCAATACATGGCTAACCGCCGCCAAGGAACGCACAAGTCAAAAGAAAGAAGCGAAATATCAGGTTCGACACGCAAGTTAGGCCGCCAGAAAGGCAGCGGCGGCGCAAGGCGAGGCGACATCAAGTCTCCGCTTTTGGTTGGCGGCGCACGCGTTTTCGGCCCCAAGCCTCGTGATTACAGCTTCAAGTTGAACAAGAAAGTGAAGGCGCTCGCAAGGAAGTCGGCCTTGTCATACAGGGCAAAAGAGAACGCTATAGTAGTTGTAGAAGATTTTACTTTCGATGCTCCAAAGACGAAGCAAGTCATCGAAGTGGTAAATAATCTTAAATTGTCTGACAAAAAGTTGCTGCTTGTTTTAAAGGAAAGCGACAAAAACGTATATTTGTCGGCCAGAAATTTGACAAAGGTTAACGTTCAGACTATTACGGGTGTCAACACCTATAATGTTCTAAATGCTAATGTGCTTCTGTTCACTGAAAGCGCGTTGGCAGCTTTTGATAACAACTAATGTGATAAGGAGGGTTTATGAGCGTGATAATTAAACCATTGGTGACAGAAAAGATGACGCGGTTGACTGAAAAGTTCACTAACCGCTACGGTTTCATTGTTCTGCCTACTGCCAATAAGTATGTGATAAAGGATGAAATAGAAAAGCTCTACAATGTCACAGTGATGAGAGTGAACACGGCACGTTATGACGGGAAGAGGAAATCCCGCTACACCAAGGCCGGCATCATAAAAGGACGCACTAATGCATACAAGAAAGCAATAGTAACCTTGAAGGAAGGCGATACGATTGATTTTTACAGCAATATTTGACAATTAAAATGGCAGTAAGGAAATTCAAGCCCACCACACCAGGGCAAAGACATAAAGTAATAAGCGCGTTTGATGACATAACGACGTCTGTACCCGAGAAATCCCTCGTAGTAGGGAAGAAGTCCACGGGCGGCCGCAACTCGTCGGGAAAGATGACTGTCCGCTACCGAGGCGGCGGGCATAAGCGCAAATACAGGTTAATAGATTTCAAGAGGAACAAAGATGGAATACCAGCAACGGTGAAAACCATAGAATATGACCCTAACCGTTCTGCTCGTATTGCATTGTTGTTTTATGCTGATGGCGAGAAAAGATACATCATTGCCCCGAACGGTCTCCAAGTAGGCACAAAAATCATGTCCGGCCCCACGGCCGCGCCGGAAGTCGGCAATGCCCTTCCGTTGGAGAACATTCCTCTTGGAACAGTGATACACAACATAGAATTGCGACCCGGACAAGGTGCAGCCTTGGTTCGCTCGGCCGGGAACTTTGCCCAGCTGACTTCAAGGGAAGGTAAATACTGCATCGTGAAACTGCCTTCGGGAGAAGTCAGGAAGATACTTTCAACGTGCAAGGCCACAGTCGGCAGCGTCGGAAACTCTGACCACTCGCTTGAAAAATCAGGCAAAGCAGGGCGTTCGAGGTGGCTTGGCCGCCGTCCGCGCAACCGTGGCGTTGTTATGAACCCTGTTGACCACCCGATGGGAGGCGGTGAAGGCCGTGCATCAGGAGGCCACCCGAGGTCGAGGAAAGGCTTGTATGCAAAAGGCCTCAAGACCAGGTCAGCGAAGAAGCATTCGTCCAAGTACATAATCGAAAGAAGGAAAAAGTAATTAAAGGGTAGACTATGAGCAGATCATTAAAAAAAGGTCCATATATCGACGTTAAGTTGGAAAAGAAGATCCTCGCGATGAACGAATCGGGGTCAAAGTCGGTTATCAAGACATGGGCGCGTGCTTCAATGATTTCACCCGACTTCGTCGGACACACAGTCGCTGTCCATAACGGGAACAAGTTCATCCCTGTTTACATCACAGAAAACATGGTTGGGCACAAGTTGGGAGAGTTTGCATTGACCCGTACTTTCCGCGGCCATGCAGGGAACAGGAAAAAGTAACCAAGGACAGGACAGTAAAAGAACAAAAAAGAATAATTAAATATGGGAGTAAGAAAACGTAATGCGGCAATTGCGCGGAAAGAAGCCAGAAGGACAATGTACTTCGCCAAGCTTCGCAACGAGCCAAGTTCCCCGAGGAAGATGCGCCTCGTGGTTGACTTAATCCGCGGCATGGAGGTCGACAGGGCTTTGGGAGTCCTGAAGTTCTCCACCAAGAAAGCGTCAAATGCCGTTGAAAAATTGTTGCGTTCAGCAATAGCCAATTGGGAGCAAAAGAACGAACGCAAGGCTGAAGCCGGGGAATTGTATGTGTCGAAAGTCTACGTCGATTGCGGGCCAACCCTGAAAAGGATGAGACCGGCACCGCAAGGGAGAGGCCATAGGATTCGCAAGCGCTCAAACCATGTGACCTTGTTCGTTGATACCAAGAAAGCTAAGAATGATCAAAATTAACTCAGATGGGACAAAAAGTTAATCCGATAAGCAACCGGTTAGGAATCATAAGAGGTTGGGATTCAAATTGGTGTGGAGGCAAGAATTTTGGCGATTTCATTCTGGAAGATGCCAAGATACGCAAGTATCTCAATGAAAGGCTTGCCAAGGCAAGTGTTTCAAGGATAGTGATCGAGCGGACAATCAAGTTGGTCACAATAACAGTTTGCACGGCTAGGCCAGGAGTTATCATTGGCAAGGGCGGGCAAGTTGTTGATGCCCTGAAAGAGGAATTGAAGAAGATCACGGACAAGAAGGACGTGCAAATAAACATATTCGAAGTCAAGAAGCCGGAGTTGGACGCAGTCATAGTAGCTAACAACATAGCAAGGCAAATAGAAGGCCGCATCGCTTACCGCAGGGCAATAAAAATGGCGATAACCAATACGATGAGAGCCGGTGCCGAAGGCATCAAAGTCCTTATTTCAGGCCGCTTGAACGGTGCTGAAATAGCACGTTCAGAAATGTACAAGGAGGGCAGGACTCCATTGCACACTTTCAGAGCCGACATTGACTATTGCCAGACAGAGGCTTTGACGAAAGTTGGCCTGTTGGGGATAAAAGTTTGGATTTGCAGGGGAGAAGTTTATGGAAAGAGGGATTTGGCTCCGAACTTCACCCAGTTAAAAGACGGAGGCAGAGACAACGGCCCAGGCAGAAACTTCAAGAGGAAGAAAAATAACCGTTAATTAGAATCCAGCTATGTTACAACCGAAGAAAACAAAATACAGAAGGCAACAGAAAGGCCGCATGAAAGGGCTGGCACAGCGCGGTAATCAATTGGCGTTCGGTTCCTTTGGCATAAAGGCGTTGCACTCAAAATGGATTACCGGCCGTCAAATCGAGGCGGCTCGTATCGCAGTTACAAGGCACATGCAGCGCCAAGGCCAAATATGGATAAGAATATTCCCTGACAAGCCTATCACCAAGAAGCCAGCAGAAGTCCGCATGGGTAAAGGTAAGGGTAATCCCGAAGGATTTGTTGCGCCCGTTACTCCAGGAAGGATACTCATAGAAGTAGAGGGCGTATCCTACAATGTTGCAAAAGAGGCATTGCGTTTGGCTGCGCAGAAACTTCCCATAACGACGAAGTTCGTAGTAAGGCGCGATTATGATTACACTCAAAACGCATAAAGGGTATGAAAATTGCTGAAATAAGAGAACTGAAGACCAGTGATTTGAAAGAAAGGCTCGAAGCTGAAATCGCCGGATATACGTCGATGCGCTTGGCTCATGCCGTTTCTCCATTGGAAAATCCATCGCAACTCAAAAATGCCAGAAAGACAATCGCGCGCATGAAAACCGAGTTGCGCCAACGAGAACTAAACAATAAATTATAGGCTTGATGGAAGTTAGAAAGTTAAGAAAGGAAAGAAGCGGGGTTGTCGTAAGCAACAAGATGGACAAGACCATCACAGTAGCTTCGCGCTACAAGGAAAAACACCCCATATACGGCAAATTCGTCAGCAAGACGAAGAAGTACTACGCTCATGACGAAAAGAATGAGTGCAACATTGGCGACACGGTGAGAATCATGGAAACCCGCCCATTGAGCAAAATGAAAAGGTGGAGGTTAGTTGAAATAATCGAAAGGGCTAAGTAAAATGATACAAGCAGAAACAAGGCTGACAATTTGTGACAACAGCGGCGCGAAAGAAGCCTTATGCATCCGCGTGCTGGGAGGTACGAGAAGGCGCTATGCCTCACTGGGGGATGTGATAGTAGTAACCGTCAAGAGTGCGATACCAACAAGCGACATAAAGAAAGGAACTGTTTCCAAGGCTTTGGTAGTGCGCACAAAGAAAGAAGTACGCCGCGCTGATGGAACATATATCAGGTTTGACGACAACGCATGTGTGCTCCTGAACAATGCAGGAGAGATACGCGGAAGCCGTATCTTCGGCCCGGTAGCAAGGGAGTTGAGAAGCGTAAACATGAAGGTTGTCTCGCTTGCGCCTGAAGTTTTATAATTAATCAAGTATAAGCAATGAGCAGGTTACATATCAGAAGAGGAGACACGGTTTATGTAAACGCTGGCGACGACAAAGGGCGCACAGGCCGTGTTCTCAAGGTGTTTGTTCAAAAACAACGCGCCATAGTTGAGGGCCTCAACATGGTCACGAAAAGGATGAAGCCTAATGCAAAAAATCCCCAAGGCGGCATTGTGAAGCAGGAAGCGTCAATCCACATTTCGAATTTGAATGTTGTTGACCCCAAAACAGGCGAGCCTACAAGGATAGGCAGGAGGCGCAACGAGAAGGGCATTTTGGTTCGTTATTCTAAAAAATCAGGAGAGGAAATAAGAAATGACTAATACGGCGAATCTAAAAGTAGAATACAAAGAGCGCATTGCTCCGTCATTGATGAAGCAATTCCAATACAAATCAGTGATGCAAATCCCGGTCCTGAAGAAGATAGTCATCAACCAAGGGCTCGGTGAAGCCATAGCTGATAAAAAAATAATTGATGTTGCGCAAAAAGAACTAACCGCAATAGCCGGCCAAAAAGCCGTAGTGACATTGTCGCGCAAGGATATTGCAAACTTCAAGCTGCGCAAGAAGATGCCCATAGGCGTCATGGTAACTTTGCGCAGGGAAAGGATGTACGAGTTCCTTGAAAGGCTCATCAAAGTTTGCTTGCCCCGTATCCGTGACTTCAAAGGGATAAACAGCAAGTTCGACGGAAGGGGAAATTACACTCTCGGCATCACTGAGCAGATTATTTTCCCCGAAATCAACATCGACAACATATCAAAAATATTGGGAATGGACATAACCTTTGTCACATCGGCAAAAACCGACGAGGAAGGGTATGCATTGCTCAAGGAATTTGGCTTACCCTTCAAGAACGCAAAAAAAGATTGAATACATGGCAAAGGAATCAATGAAAGCCCGCGAAGTGAAAAGGGCAAAATTAGTAGCTAAATATGCTGCGAAGCGAGCAGCGTTGAAAGCCGCAGGTGATTACGAAGGCCTCCAAGCTATTCCGAAGAATGCATCGCCGGTTCGCTTGCACAACAGATGCAAGATAACAGGCAGGCCGAGAGGCTACATGCGCATGTTCGGCTTGTCAAGGATTCAATTCAGGGAGATGGCTTCGAATGGATTGATCCCAGGCGTAAAAAAGGCAAGCTGGTAAGAAAATAATATCAACAAATTAAATATTGTCAGGGCAGGCCTGATTAATTTAAACTAATAAACAATGACAGATCCAATAGCAGACTATTTGACGAGGTTGCGCAATGCGATTGCTGCAAAGCACCGCGTGGTGGAAATACCAGCATCCAACCTAAAGAAAGAAATCACAAAAATCTTGTTGGACAAGGGCTACATCCTCAACTACAAATTCGTTGACGACGGGCCGCAAGGGACAATCAAGATTGCGTTGAAGTATGATCCAGTTAACAAAGTCAATGCGATACGAAAACTCATCCGTATTTCAAAACCCGGCTTGAGGAAGTACACCGGATACAAGGAAATGCCCAGAGTAATCAACGGCTTGGGAATTGCCATCATATCCACATCCAAAGGTGTCATCACTGACAAGGAAGCAGCCACGCTCAAAGTAGGCGGCGAAGTGCTATGTTACGTATATTAAACTAAGGAGGAGAACAAGAAATGTCAAGAATAGGAAAATTGCCAATAGCACTGCCTTCAGGAGTCAGCGTTAATATCGAGAACAATGAGGTCACAGTCAAAGGACCCAAAGGCGAGTTGAAACAGACCATAGCACCTTCAATAAACGTGACAATTGAGGACGGTCATATCTATGTGTCCCGCATTTCTGATGAAAAACAACACCGTGCATTTCATGGACTCTACAGAACATTGATAAACAATATGGTAGTAGGGGTATCAGAAGGTTACAAAAAAGAACTCGCGCTTGTCGGTGTGGGTTACCGTGCATCAAACAAAGGAAACCTGTTGGAATTGTCATTGGGCTACACGCATCCGATATTTTTCGAACTTCCCCAAGAAGTCAAGGTAGAAACGAAATCAGAAAGGAACAAAAACCCGCTTATAATACTAAATCCCACGACAAACAACTCATAGGGCAAGTTTGTGCAAAGATTCGTTCGTTCCGCAAGCCTGAACCGTACAAAGGCAAGGGTATCAGGTTCGTAGGGGAAGTTATCCGCAGGAAGTCAGGCAAATCAGCCGGTGCTAAGTAAATCGACTAAAAACTGAAATTATGGCTATAACGAGATCAGAAAGACGCCAAAAGATAAAATACAGAATACGCAAGAAAATATCTGGAACAGCAGAGCGTCCGCGCATGTGCGTGTTTAGGAGCAACAGGCAAATTTATGTCCAACTGGTTGATGACTCGTGGGTGAATCCCATAATCCATCAAAAACCAGACGGAGCTAAGGTGGAAAATGTCGGCAGAACCTTGCTGTCAGCAAACTCATTGGCCTTTGAGAAAATGCCGAAAAAGGAGCAGGCCGCAAAGGTAGGCGAATTGATAGCGCAAAAGGCTTTAGAAGCAGGCATCAAGCAAGTCGTCTTTGACAGGAGCGGCTATTTGTACCATGGTAGAGTTAAAGAAGTTGCTGAAGCAGCACGAGCAGCAGGGTTAAAAATATAAGGATATGTTAGAGAAAAATAGAGTCAGGGTTGCCAACGACGTGGAACTGAAAGACAGGTTGGTGGCAATAAATAGAGTTACCAAAGTTACTAAAGGCGGACGCACTTTCACTTTTTCTGCAATAGTCGTCGTCGGCAATGAAGACGGCATAATAGGTTACGGTCTCGGTAAGGCAGGAGAGGTAACCGCCGCGATAGCCAAAGGCGTGGAAGCTGCGAAGAAGAATTTGGTCAAAGTGCATGTCCTGAAAGGAACAGTACCACACGAACAGGAAGCCAAATACGGCGGCGCGAAAGTATTGATAATGCCGGCATCCCACGGAACAGGAGTAGTGGCCGGCGGAGCAATGCGCGCAGTGTTTGAAAGTGTTGGCATAACCGATGTCCTTGCAAAATCCAAAGGTTCCTCAAACCCGCACAATTTGGTAAAAGCAACAATAAAGGCATTGAGCGAAATTCGCGACCCGAGGACAGTAGCACAAAACAGAGGAATAAGTCTGGAAAAAGTATTTAAAGGATAAAGGAGAAAACAGTCATGGCTACGGTAAAAATAAAACTCGTGCGCAGCAGCATCGGCGCACCAAAAGACCAAAAAGAAACCCTGAGATCCTTGCGTTTGAGAAAAATGAACAAGGTTGTAGAATTCGAGGACACGCCGTCGCTGCAAGGTAGAATCAGGAAAGTTCGCCATTTAGTGCAAGTGTTGGATTGATTAGTTTCGTTTAATTAGGTTAGAACAGTTAATTGCATAAATTATGGATTTAGGAAGTTTGAAACCTGCAAAAGGTTCAACGAGAAATAAGAAACGTGTCGGCAGAGGACAAGGTTCTGGCAGGGGAGGAACGTCGACAAGAGGGCACAAAGGAGCAAAGCAACGGTCAGGTTATTCAAGAAAACCCGGCTTTGAAGGAGGACAAATGCCCTTGCAGCGCCGCGTGCCAAAATTCGGATTCAAGAATCCAAACCGCGTCGAGTACCAAGTAATCAACCTTGATGACATACAAATCTTGGCCGAGAGCCTGAACGTTTCGCAAATAACGCTTGACGTTTTGCGCCAAGCTGGCAAGATAAAAAGAAAAGCACCCGTCAAGATCCTCGGCAGGGGAGAACTCACGAAAAAGATTGATGTCGAGGCAAATGCTTTTTCAAAGTCAGCTATATCAGCAATAGAGGCTGTTGGAGGTTCTGTTGTTAAACTTTGATTCAATGAAGAAAGTTATTCAAACAATCAAAAATATATGGAAGATAGAGGATCTGCGCCAGAGGATTCTCATAACCATATTGTTCGTTGCCGTTTACCGCTTTGGTTCATACGTGCTTTTGCCAGGTGTCGACCCGACGGAGTTGGCTAAATTGCAGGAGCAGACAAGTACCGGATTGCTCTCGTTGTTGGACATGTTTTCGGGCGGAGCCTTTTCCCAAGCCTCAATTTTCGCATTGGGAATAATGCCCTACATATCCGCTTCGATTGTAATCCAGCTCTTGACCATAGTGTTTCCCTTCTTCCAGAAGCTCCAAAGGGAAGGTGAAAGCGGAAGGGGAAAGATTAACCAATACACAAGGTATCTGACAATGATCGTCTTGGTGCTTCAAGCCCCCTCGTACCTGATAAACCTGAAGATACAAGCGCCTAATGCCTTTGCAGGCAACTGGACATTCTTCATGGTAACGTCAACTATAATCTTAGCAGCGGGAAGCATGTTTATCTTGTGGCTTGGCGAGAGGATAACCGACAGGGGCATCGGCGTCAACGGAGTGTCATTGATAATCATGATAGGTATAATTGCCCGCCTGCCACAATC
>CAZWPW010000060.1:0-9664 GCA_964635525.1 uncultured Bacteroidaceae bacterium | reverse complement strand
GGTCTACCACAGTCACTCCGTCAGGTATTGTCACCTGCGCCGAAGCTGCCAGGAACAGCCCTGGCAAAACTAAAGTCAATAGAGTTTTTTTCATAAATGTGGGTTTGTAAATAATTAATTTGAATAAATCAGAAAAGCAGTTTCAGTTTAGAAATATCCTGTCACACATTATCGTTCAATAAAAATAATAAACAGATTTATGGCTTCTTGTGCAAAGAGAGAAAGAAAAAACGGATTAAGCAAAGCATTTTTATTGCTTTCTATCGCTTTAGCCTCCATAGGTGGATAAAAAGATGGCGGAAAATAAAAAAACCGCCCCAAGAAAGGGCGGCATTGCCACGGCGAGATAGCAAAACAATGCCTCCGCCATGGATTAAGAAAAAGTATCAGGCAAAGCTGTCAGCTACTTAGCGGTGGCGGTCACTTTTTAGTACGCAGCAACCTGCGGATCCAAATGTAATAGCCCGTCAGCGGGAGCGTAGCACCGAGCAAGGCTGCCAAGAACATCAGCACGCGGGTGGCAACGCCTCCAAAAGCACCAGTGTGGACGGAATACACCCATCCCCGCATCTTCGAGGGACGGTCTTTGCCGGCGTAGAGCTGCACCTCGCCAAGCTCGCCAGTAGCAGCATCGAACATATAAGCGTCAGAGGCACGCACATTGCCGTAGCTGCCGGCCGGGACTGTCACCCGCCCGTTGCCGACGGTAATGTTGCTCTTTATGCCGCCACGCTGCTGCGCCACAGCATCCAAGGCCTGCTGCCACACGACGAATTTGCCGCCCAGCTCACCGCTCTCGCCCTGCGGAGAAGGCTGCGGCGCATGGCCTGCCGGCTGCCCGCCAGCCCCGAACAGGGCATAGAAACCTGTCCTCCACCACTGGAACGACCACGTCAGGCCCGTCACCGCAGCGGCAAAGAGGAAAACAAAAACATAGATGCCGCCAGCCACGTGCAGGCTGCGGCAGAAACGGAACCAACCGTGGCGCAAGCTCACCTTGAGGTTAGCCCGCAAAGCCTTGACGGTGCGGGGCCACCATATCACCACGCCACTGATAAGCACGAAGACAAAGGCCAGCACCGAAACGCCAACGACCATCTTGCCCCAGAAGATGCCCTCGTCAGGACGGCTGCCCATAAGCCAACGGTGAAGGCGGAACACTGTGGAGAAGAACGGCAAACGGCTGCCGCTGCCCAACTGCTCACCGGTATATGGGTTGACCATCACCGCAGCGTGGCGCGGCTTCGACAGGCTCACGCGCCAAGCCTTCGAGGGCGACGAATAGACCGTAACGCCGGTAACTTCGACATCGTCGGGCAAGGTCGACTGCACCATAGCAGCAATCTGGCCCACATCCATTGGCTCGCCTGCCGCCTCAACGCGGTAAAGCGAAGGGCGGAAAAGCTCCGTCAACTCTTTCTCAAACACCAACAGCGCGCCTGTGAAGCACACTATCATAAGTATTATGCCAAATGGCACAGAAAGCCACAGGTGCACGTCGCGAAATAATTTCCTTACTGATTTCATAAACTAACCATTTTACATTTTAATTTATGTAATAAATCCGTTAAAAGCCGGAGACGGCTGCAAACATAGCGTCCCCGGCAAATATAAACAATCTCACAAGGCTGACTCTCTTCGTTTTATGTCAGAGAGCCGCCCGCGCCTCAACTCTGCTGCGTAAGCACGCCCACGCAACCTATGCTCTCGCACTGCACGCTAAGCCCTGCCGTTGCCTGGGCCGTAGTCACATCGATACCGTATATAGTAGGCTGCTCGTTGGTGGTGACTATCGAGACGTACACCTTGTTGCCTTCGACGTAAACCGTGCTGCCGAAACCGCTGATCACATCAGCCGAGGGAATGCCGTCAACAAACGTCAACTTCATAGCATCAGCATCGTAAATAGCCAAGTCGCAAGCCGTGTAACTGCCCGAGCTGAAGGGGTTGTCGTACATGAGCAACAAGAAGCTGTTGCCCCCGGCATGCCAGCAGCGCATGAACGAACGCCCGCCGCTCTGCTCCTCGATGTTGCAATAGTAATCGTCGAACTCACCCGTCGAGGGGTCTATGCGGGCAACCGAAGCGTCATGCTTGGTTTGCTGGCGCGTATCGCTCATCGTCTTGGCATAACTCGGCGAGAAAACGTAAACCATGCCGTCGTCGGCCTGCCAGAACGTCTGGTAGTAAGCTGAACGATTGCGGCCGCAAGCATAGCTGAGCTTGTCGGTGCGGGCGATGGTGTAGCTCGTCAAAGTCTCGTCGTCGAAAATGGCAACCCAGCAAGAATCGGGATACTGCGTCCATTGCAGCTCGCCGGCCTGGTAGCTGCTCGAATTGCTGCCGCCAGACTCGGTCTTGACAAGGTCCTCGTTGCCCGGCAATATCCATCCTCCGTCGTTGGAGTAGTTTCCATACTGGCTCAAACCCATCGGAATGACCGCGCTGTAGAGTTTGTCGCCAACCTGCTCGAAGCCGGCAAGCATGACGTACTCGCCAGTGCCGAGGAAGTTCTCTGAAATAAGGGTTTCAGAGTTTGTAGACAACGTCTCGTTCTTCACATGAAGATAGTTGATGTCAAACACCTTAGGCAGATAACCGCCCTCAATGGCCAATTCCTCAGGCCCGTCGTTCGACGACGAGGTCATGATATAGTCGCCATAAACGCCATAAGAGGTGTAACGCCTCACCTCGTAGGTGCGGGTGCGCTCGGTTATGTTGCCGTTTGCATCGCGGATAAACGACGAGGTCACCGCCGCTGAACCTTGGTTGTAAACCAAACGGTAGAGGTAATCGGTGCCCCAAAACACCCATTGCGAGGCCTCGGCAGCCACCGTGCCGTTGTTCTGGGCATTGATCGAACCCGACTCGATAGTAGTGGTCGACAAAAGGTAGTTGGCATCGTCAATCGTAGCGGCAACAACATATTGCCCTTCCGTTGTCCCGTTGTTGCCATTGCCCCCTGCGTCGTCGTTGCATGACGCCGACAACAAACCTGCAGCCATAACCGCAGCCATGCCATGAATAAATGATAATCTTTTCATCGTTGGTTACTTGTTGGTTTATGAATTAATTGTGTTACATGAATTATTGCTGTTTCCGAAAGCAACGCGCCGCGCATCAATGACTGAAGCATACGGCGCAGGGCCTTCCGTCAATCCTTTCCGTCATTCTTGCCCCCGAAAGTCACGCGCACCTTGCCGTAGAAAGCCCGCCCGGGCTTCTGCAGCCTGAAATTGTCGTACAGGTTGGCATCGGTTATGTTGATGCATTCGAACGAGAAATTGTAACGTCCGTCCTTGATGCTGTACGATAGGTTGATATTGTGCGAGAACTGCATCGGAATGAGATAATTGCTGTTGTCACTGCCCAAGCCGGGAGCATAGCGCGTGAAACTGTGCAGCCAAGTGTTGTCGTAACCCGCCGACAAGACGCAGCCCTTGCCGCCCAAGCCATGCCAGTAGAACGTGGCATCGATGTTCGAATAGGTGTAGGGCAAATTGGGCATCCGGTCGCCGTAAGTAGCGCTGGAGTTCGTCGTGCCTTGCGTATATGGTTCCCTGTCGCGGATATCCATCGAAGTGAAGTTGCCGCCGACAGACAGCCAACGCCCGAATGCGTAGCGCGCCGAAACGTTCACGCCCTTCGTCACCACATGCCCGTGGTTGACGTAGCCCGCAGCGGTCTTGCCGCCGCTCAAGCCCTGTATTTCGCGCTCAATGTAGTCATGGATGTTGCGCCACACGAAACCGAGCTCGGCATACACCGAATGGCGGTTGAAAGTGCGGTCATAGCTCAAGTTGTCGTTCACGTTGTGGCTGTTCTCCGGGCGCAGGCTGACGTTCTCGGTCTCAAGGTCGCCGTCGCCGAACATCTCGCTGTTCGTTGGCAGGCGGTAAGCCTTCTCCCAAGAAGCCTTCAACTGCATGCCCGAAAGAGGAGTGAACCACGTACCGGCAGCACCGTAACCCCAAGCGTCAACCGAACGCGAGGTGCGGACGTAGTCGCTGTTGTTGCTATCGACGGCTATCGGACCGGCGACAAACTGGCGGTAATACTTGCCGAAGGCGGTAACATTCCACTTGTCGGACATCATGAAGCGGTATGAAAGGCCGCTTACGTTCTTGCGCGTCTGCATCGCGATGTTGTTGTACGTCGCCGTAGCCGTCAACAACGACTTGCTGTTGCGCTTGAACGTGTTCAACACGTGGTTGAATGTGAACAGATGGGCACGCCCGATGCGGTAATTGGCGTTGAAAGTCCCGTTCCAGTTGTCGTTGTACTGCTGGGTATGCTGGTAGGATTGCTCGCCAGGCGATGACATGCTGCGCATCTGCCCGTACCAGTTGTATTCGTAGTTCGACGTGTCAACGTTCCAAGTCAAGTTGCGGTTGTAGTTGGCCGTCAGTGCCAACTCAAGCCCCTTGACTCCGGCATCGCGCTTTCGCCACTCGAAAGAAGGCATGAACGAACGGCCCCGGCGGTACTTTCCGCCAAAGACGACATCCTGTGTCACGCCCGTCTGGATATCCTTGTACATGTTGGCAAAGGTGAAGCCGAACAAAATACGGTCGGCCCAGCGCTTGCCTGTGAATCCTATCTTGGCAACGGCAGCCTCGTTGTGGTAGGTGTCATGGAAACGCCTGACGCGCTCGATGTTAGAATTGTCGATGTAGCTCGTCCCGTCCGCCTCGAACTGCTTTACAGCCTCATCGACATAGTAGTTGTTGTCAGAATAGTTCTGGAAGGCCGTCAACTCCCAAGTGAAGCCCGAAGAGAGGGTCTGCCCCACGTTGACGTTAGTCTTGTGGGTGTTGAAAGAACCGTATGAATACGAGGCATCGGCATACCACCCCGCACGCCGCTTGCTACTGGTGACGATGTTGATAACGCCGCCAAGGGCATCGGTGCCGAAACCCACTGGGACAACGCCCTTATAAACCTCAATGCGCTCG
This sequence comes from uncultured Bacteroidaceae bacterium, assembly GCA_964635525.1. Classification (GTDB taxonomy): domain Bacteria; phylum Bacteroidota; class Bacteroidia; order Bacteroidales; family Bacteroidaceae; genus Avibacteroides. The sequence goes on along the minus strand of CAZWPW010000060.1, from coordinate 4,709 downwards.
GCATAAGCCGCAGGGATGTTGCCCAAACCGAAAGCACTGCCAACGCCTTCCTGGGGAACACCGTCGATGAACACCTTGACATGGTCACCCGAAAAACCGTCAAGCATCACCTGAAGGTCGGAACCAACGCCGCCCGACTCGCGGAGCTTTATGCCGGGAGCCTTGGAGATGGCATCGCTAATCGACTTGGTAGTGTTGGCCAGCAACGTGGCATCGACGGCAACAGCGTTGAAAGCCGAACGCTTGATACGCCCTACGCCGCTCGACATCACCGTCACCTCATCAATGGAACGGGTGGCAATGCCCAACTTAATATCCATGTTCAGGCGCTGCCCGGCCGCAAGGCTCACCTTGCGGCGCACCTCGCCATAACCGACAGCAGAAACAACAAGCTCGTAGTCGCCAGAGGGGGCAACAATGCTGAAACGCCCCTTCGGGTTGGTCTGAGAGGCGTAACTCGTCCCCTCAAGCCAAACAGTGGCATAGTCGATTGGCTCTCCGCCCTCGGTGGTGATACAGCCACCGACAACGGTCGAACTTGCATCCTTGGCATGCTTGCCATGGTATCCCTTGTGCTTGCCGGAGATGCCTCCGCTCTCTGACTGGGCAAGCGACGCAACAGGGCACGATAGCAGGAACGCAGCGAAATATGATATGAATATTGTAACTTTCGACATCATTATTGCAGATATATTTCATGAATTGCCGCTGCAAAGGTCAACATTGGCGCAAAGCACGTCAATAACCATTTATATGTATTTTTCACACTCTGCAACTCCAAACAGCACCGCGTTCTGACGCAAAACATTGGTATTCCATACATTGGAAAAAGATGCCTGCTACCAATGCCGGCAAAGGAAGCAACATGGAAACAACCCGCACAAAGCCGGAAAAGCCATTTGACATAATAACACCGAAAAAGCCATATACACAACAATAGGTAAAGCAAAACCAATGAATTGCTTAACTAAAAACTTAACAAAAGTTAAATAAGCCCGGTTTGCGGAAACATACTACCCAAAGGCGGAAAACATACAACCCAAGAGCCAAAAACATACAACCCAAGCCGCCCTTGGGTTGTATATCTTTTTGTCAATTCGCCGAGGTCATCTTGCCAAGCTGCCATCCCCGTCACCCTACCAAAGTGACCCGGACTGACTGCCCGCCACAAAAAAATACCACAATTGTTTTGCAATATGCAAAAATGGAATACCTTTGCACCACCGTCAAGGGAGCTTGCCACACGCTGGCAGAACAGATGCAGCAACGCGAAGCAGACCAGACGGACGCAGGGCGGCGACCCCCGCCTCCCCGCACGCCTTGGCGAACGGCAAACCACGCCTTGGCGAATGACAAACATGGTGGATGTAGCTCAGCTGGTTAGAGTGCCGGATTGTGGTTCCGAAGGTCGAGGGTTCGAGTCCCTTCTTCCACCCTCCCATGAATCGGGGACTGAATGAATCTGTTCAAAGAATCCCGCCGGTTTTTATGTTCATAGCAAAGGTTCAAGAGACCATAAAAAGACATGCCTTGTTCGACGAAGCAGCGACTGTCATGGTTGCGCTGAGCGGTGGTGCCGATTCGGTAGCACTCCTCAGGGTCATAGCAGAAGCAGGATACACGTGCAAGGCACTGCACTGCAACTTCCACTTGCGGGGAGAAGAATCGAACCGCGACGAGGCTTTCGCCAAGGACTTGTGCGAAAAACTCGGCATCGAGTGCATCACGGCGAGGTTTGACACCTTGGCTTACGCCAAGGAGAAAGGCATATCAGTCGAAATGGCCGCACGGGAACAACGTTACACATGGTTCAAAGAGTGCATCGATGCCAAAGCCGGCAACGTGGTGGCAGTGGCGCACAACGCCGACGACAACGTCGAAACATTCATGATAAACCTCACAAGAGGCAGCGGACTGAAGGGCCTGAGGGGAATCCCGATCAAGAACGGCCCAATCGTCAGACCCCTTCTGAACATCAGCCGCAGGGAAATAACCGAATACCTGCAATGCCTGGGTCAAGAGTTCATGACCGACAGCACGAACCTCAGCGACGATTTCACCCGCAACAAATTCAGGCTAAGCATTATCCCCCTCCTAGAACAAATCAACCCTTCTTTCAAAAACACCATAGCAGAAACCGCCGAAAGGCTGCGAGAGGCCTCTGCGCTGGCCGAGGAAGCCATAAAGACAAAAGCCGCCAACATCCAAAGCGGCGGCAAAATCGACATCGCCAAACTAAAAAACGAACTGGCGCAAACGACTATCCTCTTCGAGATACTGCACCCGCTCGGGTTCAACACGCGGCAAATAAACGACATCAAACGTGCAATGGACGCGCAGCCGGGCAAGGCATTCGCCTCGAAAACGCACAAGGTCACGAAAGACAGGGGAGAATTCATCATCAGCAAGTTAGAAAGTTCCGGCCCCAAGGCTGCCGCGCTCGACTACGGCACGACGCATTTCGGGGAAGGGAAGTTCATCGTCAGCAAGTGCGACCCGGCTGAGGCCATGTCTCTTGCAAAGAAAGACAAGTCAAGCGCATACGTTGACGCAAATTCCATTTCGGGGACATTGATAGCGCGCAAATGGCAAGAAGGCGACACGTTCATCCCCTTCGGCATGAGAGGGCGGAAGAATATAAGCGACTTCTTGACCGATCTAAAAAAAAGCATCGACGAAAAAGGCAGGACATACGTCGTAACCGACGGGAACAACATAATTTGGGTTGCCGGCGAAAGGATTGACGACCGCTACAAAGTGACCCCACACACGGCAGAAGCAATCAGGATAGAATACGCAAAAGGCTGAAACTACATAAACTATAACAACCTGAATGGCATACAAAGTATGCCAAAAGCACAAAAGAACAATGTATAAAATAGACCAATTGAAAAAAATGACGCCCGACGAACTTAAGGCAATAGCCAAAGAGCTGGACGTCAAAGATGCGGAATCTAAAGACACCGAAAACCTAATCTATGACATCTTAGACAGGGAAGCCATCATCAAAGCAAAAGAAAAGGCCAACGAAGCAAACAAAACACCCAAAAGGCAACGCTCAAGGATAAGCGTGAAGAAAGAAGGCAGCAAAGTCTACACCGCGAACAAAGGCAAGGCCGAAAAAATCAAAGAAACGAACACGAAAGAGCCTGCAACCGCCCCCAAAGAAAGCATCCAACTCTTTGAAGAACCCAAACCTGACATCATAGAAGAAGCAAAGCCCGCAGCGGAACCGGCTGAAGCTCCAAAGCCAAAGAAAAGAGGGCGCAAAAGCAAAGCCGAGCTGGCTGCAATGGCAGAAGCGGCAAAAGCAAGCGCAAACAACAGCTTGCCGGAAGCAAACGAGCAAACCAATGAAGAAAAAGCACCCATCATCGCGGCAAGTGACTTCATACCTATCGAAGAACTCGATACCGACAACAACGAACTGCCTTCGGAGCTGATTGGCAAATTCAACGCCAAACCACTCATGCCAAAGAATAACGAACCGCACACCGAAAGCCCCCAAGCGCAACGTTTCCACCACCATAACAACAATAACAAGCACGAGAAGAAAGAACAACCGCAAGAGGCCGCATACGACTTCGAAGGCATATTGTCAGGCAATGGGGTGCTGGAAATCATGCCCGACGGGTACGGGTTCCTAAGGTCGTCGGACTACAACTACCTCTCGTCGCCCGACGACATATATGTCTCGCAATCGCAAATCAAGCTCTTCGGGCTGAAGACCGGCGATGTGGTCACGGGAACAATACGTCCGCCAAAGGAAGGCGAGAAGTTCTTCCCTCTCGTTAAAGTCGAAAACATCAACGGCAGGAATCCGGAGTTCGTCAGAGACAGGATACCGTTCGACCACCTCACCCCTCTGTTCCCGGATGAGAAGTTCAGCCTGTGCAGTGGCAACCCTACCGACAGCATATCTGTTAGGGTCGTTGACCTGTTCTCACCCATCGGCAAAGGACAAAGAGGACTGATCGTGGCACAGCCGAAAACGGGTAAGACCATTCTCCTGAAAGACATAGCAAACGCCATAGCACAAAACCACCCGGAAGTTTACATGATCATGCTGCTTATCGACGAACGCCCAGAGGAGGTTACCGACATGGCACGCAGCGTTAAGGCAGAGGTAATATCATCGACCTTCGACGAGCCTGCCGAAAGGCATGTCAAGATAGCCGGCATCGTGCTTGAGAAAGCCAAGAGGATGGTTGAATGCGGGCATGACGTAGTCATCTTCCTTGACTCGATAACCCGTCTGGCACGAGCTTACAACACTGTCTCGCCGGCATCGGGCAAGGTTCTCTCTGGCGGTGTCGATGCCAATGCGCTGCATAAGCCGAAAAGGTTCTTCGGCGCGGCACGCAACATTGAAAACGGCGGGTCGCTCACCATCCTTGCCACGGCCCTGATTGACACCGGGTCGAAGATGGACGAGGTAATCTTTGAAGAGTTCAAAGGAACGGGCAATATGGAACTCCAGCTCGACAGGTCGCTGTCGAACAAACGCATCTTCCCGGCAGTTAACCTGACGGCGTCAAGCACAAGGCGCGACGACATGCTGCATGACAAGGCCACGCTCAACAGGATGTGGGCAGCGAGGAAAATCCTTTCCGACATGACCCCGATCGAGGCGATGGATGCCGTCAAAGACAAGTTGGAGAAGACAAAAAACAACGAGGAGTTCCTCTTAAGCATGAACTCATAAGCAT
>CAZWPW010000059.1:0-9695 GCA_964635525.1 uncultured Bacteroidaceae bacterium | reverse complement strand
AGAACGCCTCGGGGGTTGCTTTCAATGATTCAGTATTTAACCATAATGATTCAATACATAGGGCAGATTCATTGTACTTTGGCACGTTGCCGGCTGATACAATGTTATTAGACTCGTTGCTGCCTGATTCCATATTGTTTGACACCTTACTGCTCGATTCTATGTTGCTCGACACGTTGGTGATAGACTCATTGAACTATGCAGACACTATTGCCAGCGATACGGTGCCAGAGAAGAAACAAGCAATCGATGCCCCGATTTTCTATGAAGCAACCGATTCAATAGTCTTCACGCGTGAAGGGAAAGCAATGCTTTACGGAACGGCGAAAGTCAACTACGAGAATATAGAATTGACTTCGTACCAGATAACCATGGACATGGACAACAGCACTGTCTTCGCCGAAGCCCTCAAAGATACTGCAGGGAAAGTGCTAAGCGGAAAGCCCGTGTTCAAGGAAGGAAACGAAGAATACGAATCGGAGACGCTCCGCTACAACTTCGACACGAAGAAAGGATTCATCACAAACGTAACGACGCAGCAGGGCGAAGGGTACGTCACAAGCCAAGACTCAAAGAAAGGCCCCAATGATGAACTGTTCATGAAAAACGGATGGTACACCACGTGCGACAACCACGAACACCCGCATTTCTACCTGAGACTGACACGCGCAAAAGTGAAGCAACGCAAGAACGTGGTCTTCGGGCCGGCATACATGGTGGTTGAAGACGTGCCGCTGCCAATAGCCGTGCCTTTCGGATTCTTCCCGTTCACAAGCAGCTACTCCTCGGGATTCATAATGCCATCAATAGGCGATGAACTCGAAAAAGGGTATTTCCTCTCTGACGGAGGATACTACTTTGCCATTAACGACAAAGTCGACCTGAAAGTGGTTGGAGACATATACACGAAAGGCTCATGGGCTATAGGGGCGGAATCGAACTATATCAAGCGGTACAAGTTCTCTGGCAACATCGATGTCGATTACCAAGTCACAATAACCGGCGAAAAGAACCTGCCAGACTATACCAAACAAAAGGACTTCCGAATCAACTGGACGCACCGCCAAGATTCAAAGGCAAACCCCTACAGCACCTTTTCAGCAAGCGTGAACTTCTCAACAAGCAGCTATGACCGCAACAACACCGAAAGCCAATACAACTCGCAACTGTATTCGCAGAACACGAAAACATCAAGCATAAGCTACACCTACACCACGCCAGACAGCAAGCTGACATTAGCTGCGTCGTTCAGCTTGTCGCAAACAACAAGAACATCAACGCTCTCAATGACCTTGCCGGACCTGAGCATTAGCATGAGAAAAATATACCCCTTCAAACGCAAAGTGGCATTAGGAAAGGAAAGGTGGTACGAAAAGATAGCCATTTCATACACGGGGCAGATACGCAATACCGTAACCACGCAGGAGAGCTCATTGTTCAAAACCAACCTGCTAAAAGACTGGCGAAACGGTGTGAGCCACTCGGTGCCGGTCAGCGCAACGTTCCAGATGTTCAAGTACATCAACGTGACACCGTCGTTCAACTATTATTCGCGATGGTATACAAGCAAAGTTGAAAGGTATTGGGATTCTGATGCAGGCGCGGAAGTGCAGGACACGGTATACGGCTTCAACCGCGTGGCATGGTACAACTTCAGCGTCGGGTTCAACACGAAACTCTACGGCTTCTACAAACCGTTGTTCGGGAAAAAAATACAAGCCATACGCCATGTGTTTACGCCAACGTTAACCTTCAGCGCAGCACCCGATTTCAGCAAGAAACGCTACGGTTACTATGATACCTACAGCTACGTTGACAGCTATGGCGAGACGGTGACGACGCAATACAGCCTATATTCGCACGGGTTATTTGGCACGGCAACGAACGGAATGCAGGGAAGCATCAACATGAGCATCTCGAACAACATTGAAATGAAAGTCAACTCCGACCGCGACTCTACCGGGGTGAGGCTGATAAGTTTGATCGACGACTTCACGGCAAGCTTGTCGTATAACATTCCAACGAAGAAATGGTCAGACATGTCAATGAGCCTCAGGCTAAAGCTGTGGAAGAATTTCACGCTAAACCTGAGTTCAACGTTCTACACCTACGCCTACGAGTTTGACAAGAACGGAAACGTCGTAACCAGCGACAGGACAGAATGGTCATACGGGCGATTCGGCAGGTTCGGAGGGCTGAGCCGTTCAATATCATACACATTCGACAACAACACCTGGAACAAATGGTTCGGAAACAAAGAGGAAAAAGGCAATGACCAACCAGCCTCTGATGCCTCGCAACAACCTGAAGGACTTGACCCCGAGAACGAAATGGGCCAATTAGGAAAGGATAAGCAAACCGAAGATGCAAAACTCGACAAAGACGGGTACATGAAAATAAAAATACCTTGGTCGTTCACCATAAGCTATTCATGCTCGATGACCGAAAACCGCTCGGCAAGCATAAACCCCAAGACGATGCGATACCCATTCCGCCTTATCAACAATCTCTCGGGGAGCGGAAATATCAAGGTAGCAAACCGTTGGAGTTTCAGCATGTCAACCTCGTATGACTTCGAAGCCAAGACACTCTCGCAAACAACATTGAACATCGCCCGCGACCTGCATTGTTTCCAAATGTCGGCAACAGTGCAAATAGGATACTACAACTCGTATTATTTCACCATCCGCGCCAACTCGTCGCTGCTGCAAGACTTGAAGTGGGAAAAACGCAATTCCAGAAGCCAAAACATCGTCTGGTACTAACCGCATTCACCCATGCACGGCAAACCTTGGCAAGCTGCAATGCGCGGCAACAGGCGAGGCAGGCCGTCACCAATCTATACCCTTTATCCCGTTCGCCTCAAGGTAGGCGTTGGCTTTGCTGAAATGCTTGCACCCGAAGAAACCACGGTGGGCAGACAGTGGGGAAGGGTGCGCAGAAGTCAATATGCAGTGCTTTGAGGAGTCTATCAACGCCGCCTTAGCCTTGGCATAAGCTCCCCAAAGGATGAACACAACGTGTTCGCGCTTGTCAGACAGAGCCTTAATAGCGGCATCGGTGAAGCTCTCCCAGCCACGTCCCTGATGCGAGCCGGCTTGGTGCGCCCTGACGGTAAGCGTGGCATTGAGCAGCAGAACTCCCTGCCGCGCCCAACGCGTCAAATCACCGTCGACAGGGGCGGGCTTGCCCAAGTCGCTTGCAATCTCCTTGAAAATGTTTTGGAGAGAGGGGGGAAGGTCTATCCCTTTATTGACAGAAAAGCACAAGCCGTTGGCTTGGCCGTCGTCATGGTATGGGTCTTGGCCAATGATGGCCACCTTGGCCTCGTTGAACGGGCATAGGTCGAAAGCATTGAAAATCAACCTACCGGGAGGGAAAATCGTGCGAGAGGCGTACTCGCCCCTGATGAACTCTGCAAGCTGGAGGAAATAGGGTTTGCCGAATTCGCCCTGCAGCTGTTCCTTCCATGACGGTTCAATCCTCACATCCATGGCGTTGCTTGTTGGAGATGTCAATCCTCATCGTCATCGAACTCGAAGCCAGAAGAGAACTCGGGCATTATGAACTCCTCAAGGTCGCGACGCTCTTTTTTCGTCGGCCGCCCAGTCCCTTTGGCGCGGTTGGCAAACATTCCTATCCTGCTCAACTCAAGCAGTTCGAGTTGCTCCTTGGGGGTTACATCCTCCAATACCTCGGGCAGGAGCTTGGCTCCGACCCTCTTCTCGATTGCCTGTATTACTTTGAACGAGTAGGTGGCAGGGGGCTTGCGGACGCTTACGATATCGCCCGCTTTCACACTCCTCGATGCCTTGGCAAGGGATGAGTTGATTGTCACTCGCCCTTTCTTGCATTCTTCAGCCGCCAAAGTCCGCGTCTTGTAAATGCGTGCTGCCCAAAGCCATTTGTCCAAGCGTGCTTCCGCCATATCCTGTCATTTGTTGTTGTAGTCGTTCATGGTGCAGGCAAGACCCGCAAGGCAGAAACTCTTGATAGCCTCGCATGCCTTGGCTTTGCGCTCGGCGAGCTTTTCTTCTTCCTCCTCGTCGAATTGCCCAAGCACGAAGCCTATTTGCCCTCCCCTTGGGAAATCATTGCCTATGCCGAACTTCAGGCGGGCGTAGGATTGGGTGCCGAGCACCTCCTCTATGTTCCTCAACCCGTTATGCCCGGCGTTGCTGCCCTTGCCCTTGAGACGGAGCGTGCCTAAGGGGAGCGACAAGTCGTCGACAACGACAAGGAGGTTCTCAATGGCGATCTTCTCCTTTTGCAAATAGTAACGTATGGCGTTGCCGCTCAGGTTCATGTAAGTCGATGGCTTCAAAAGTATCAAGCTGCGCCCCTTCAGAGGCAAAACGGCAGTAGCTCCGTAGCGGCCATCCTTGAAAGAAATATTGGATGCCGCTGCTAAGGCATCCAATATGCTGAAGCCGATGTTGTGCCGCGTGCCGGCATATTCATCGCCTATGTTACCTAACCCGGCTATGAGGTATTTCATGCTGAGGCCACGTTAATGGCAAGATAGCCTTGCCGATGTTCAACTGTTGGCAGCGGCTGCCGCTTGCGCGCCCCTGGCAGCGCGAGTGAGTTGCACGGCGCAAACCACGGCATCCTTGACGTTGGTGAGTTCGAGATTGTCAAAATGAAGCTCGCCGACTTGGATGGTCTTGCCTAACCAGAGGTTCGTCACGTCAATATGCAGCTTGTCGGGCATGTCGGTGTACAGGCCCTTGACGCGCAGCTTCCTCATGTTGAGGTTCAATTTACCGCCGGCCTTCACGCCTTCAGCCAAGCCGTCAAGCACTACCGGTATCTCCATCTCTACGGGCTTGTCCTTCGTCACTCTGAAGAAATCGAGGTGCAGCACCTTGTCGGTCAGAGGGTGGAACTGTGCATCTTTCAATATCGAAAGGCATTCCTGCCCGTCGATGTTCAACTCGACGATGTAGACGTTGGGAGTGTAAATGAGTTTCCTCAGTTCGTCCTCGCCGACTGTGAAGCTCGTGTTGTCGCCGTTGCCGTAGACAATGCATGGCACCTTGCCCTCCTTGCGGAGCTTCCTGGCTGCCTTCTTGCCGTATTCGTTTCTGGCAGTGCCGTTGATTTTGATTGTTTCCATGTCTTGTGTTACTCTAAATTAAGTTTGTAGTTTTTGTTCTTAATTCGCCATCACACGCATTTTGTGCAAAAGCGGTGCAAAGTTAGGCTTTTTGCTTGCTTATGCCAACCTATTGCCGTCTTTTTTTCTTTATAGCCTCGCCGCACCAGGTGTTTTCGTAAAACCTTGGCAGGCCAAGCAAGAAACGGACGGAAACGTAACCGGCACGCAACCCAAAAATGCGATTATTAAAATGACAGCAAATAAACCTGTAATCTGGCAATATGTAAAGCAAAACAGAAGAAATGCTTGACAGAAAACCTAACAAAATTAAAAGTGCCCAGTCTGCGGAAACATACAACCCAAAGAGGGAAAACATACAACCCAAGGGCGAAAAACATACAACCCAAGCCGCCCTTGGGTTGTATATCTTTTTGTCAATTCGCCGATGCGGGAAAAGCGAGCTGCTAAGTACTCGTAAAGACCATTGCGGCGGCCCGTGACCAACCCGCCAGGCAACCCGAACTAACCAACCGTTTGGCTTGAACCAACCTGCTGCCATTCCTGTTTCTGCGCGCTTGGCATTTTGTTCCTGAATGTTTGTTTACAAGCCTACGCGCCTCTGTTAAATATGATTAATGTACTCCATGTTCTCGTCAGTAACCATTATTGGCGGATATATTGTATTATATTTGCGATAATTTACATCTAAGTTGATGTTGTTTTGTTGTATAGCTGTATTTGTTTCGATGGCCTTGGGTGTTCTTCTGCTGCCCAAGCTTCTTTTCATATCATACAAGAAAAGGCTATTCGACATGCCCGGCGGCCGCAGGGTGCACACTGCCCCTGTGCCGAGGCTTGGTGGCGTGGTATTCCTTCCAATAATAATAATGTCGTTCCTGTTGACGTTGGTTATATGGCACAAGGCTGGCGGCGGTTACGAAAACGCATTCGATTCTGTTTTGCGCGACCAGTTTTACATGTTTTTCATAGGCGCTTCGTTCCTGTTCATGGTAGGCATTGCCGACGACCTTGTCAGGGTGAGCTACCGCAGCAAGTTCCTCGTGCAGTTGGCGGTTGCTTCGTTGTTCCCGTTGTCGGGCTTGTACGTCAACGATTTGGGCGGCCTTTTCGGGATTCATGAATTGCCCGGGTGGGTTGGTTACGCGCTGACGCTTGTCCTGGTAGTGTACATCATAAATGCCATTAACTTGATTGACGGCATTGACGGGCTTGCTTCGATTCTTTCGTTGGTGTCGTTGACGTTGATGGGCGCTTTGTTTTTTTCGGCCGGGTTGTACCCGCATGTATTGTTCATCTGTTCGTTGTTCGGGGTGATAGCGGTGTTTTTTTTCTTCAATGTCTTCGGCCGCGTCGAGAAGGGTCAGAAGTTGTTCATGGGCGATACGGGGAGCTTGATTTTGGGTTATTCGATCAGTTTCTTGTTTTTGTTCCTGCTTAACAAGTCAACGCTTTCTGTCAACCCTTGGGAGAACGGTTTCGCGATGATTGCCGCCTCTTCTCTGGTTCTTCCTCTCTTTGACGTGATGCGCGTGGTGATGGCCAGAGTCCGCAGCAAGCGCAATTTGTTTCTTCCTGACAGGAACCACATCCACCACAAATTGATACGTGCCGGCCTTAGGCCTCGCGGTGCGATGTTAGTGCTTCTGTTGTTATCGGTGTTTTTCATAACCCTCAACGTGTTGTTGGTGGGGCATGCCAGCTACACCCTTGTCTTGTTGGCGGACATTGCCGTTTGGATAGTGCTGAACGTTATGATAAACGTTTTCATCCGCCGCCGCGAGCATACTTATGGCAGTATATGGCACATCCCTTACGATGATGGGCTGCAAGGCAAAGAGAATGATTGTTGAACAGCCGTTGCATGTGTTCGTTATGGCGGTTTCGAGGCCCGTCGGCGGCGCATACACGTGAAGAGCTGAAGTCAATATATAGAAGTATGGGAATAAAGAAATCTGATAGCGTTTCGCCTGGCGCAGGCAAGCAGGATGAATACATCAACATAAAGGATTATTTGTTTTGGGCTTGGGAAAAGAAGAGTTGGATTCTCTTGTCTGTAGCTTTCTTCCTGCTTTTGGCCGGCTATTATTTGTACGTCACCCCTAAGTCTTACGTCAGGAACGCCTCTGTTATGTTCAACATTGATTCTCGCGGGCGTTCCGGCATTTCCGAGCTGATGGCTTTCTCCGACCTGAAAGGTTTTTCGAGTGTTACCGTCGACATACTCAACGAAGTCGAGGCGTTGAAGTCTCCCATCCTGATGGAGAGCGTGGTCAAGCGTCTCAGCTTGAACGTCGAGTATAACAAGAAAGGCTTTTTACGCAGCGAACTGCTTTACAACCAGTCGCCCATAAAAGTTGCGTTCTGTGGCGATGGCATCCCCGAAGGTTACAGCTTCGAGGTAAAGAGGCTGCCGGGCGACACGTTGCATGTTTCTTCATTCAAGTACAAGGGCGATCAAGTTGAAGGGGCAACTCCTGTCAATGTTGCGCTCAACGACACTGTCCCTACGCCCTTGGGCGTGATGTGCTTTTCGCCTACGCGGTTCTATGACAGCGAATTTGATTATGCCATGACTGTTTGTTGCGATTTCCTGCAGTTGTCGGCCAAATCATTCAGCTCGCGTTTGAATGCCAGACTTGTTAAGGATAAGACCTCCGTCATTGGCCTTTCGATTGCTGACATGGATCCGAACCGCGCCGACGACATAATCAATACGATAATTGACGTGTATAGCGAGGAGTGGATAGCCTGCAGGGAGGAGTCGAGGGCAAACACTTCGAACTTAATCAACGTGCGTTTGGCAATCATTGAGTCAGAGCTTGGCGGGGTTGGCATCGGCATCGGGCAATCCAAGAAAGAGAACATGTCTTCAGAGTACAAGCAAAAAGCCAAGGAGACATTGTACGCCTATTTGTTGCAGAAGCGTGAAGAAAACGAGTTGTCGAGTTCGCTTGTTGCCAACAATATCCGCGTTTTGTCGTATGCTACAGGCAATCCATATCCTGCCTCTCCCAAAACGGCCAGAGTGCTGGTGGCAGCTTTCATCGTGGGCTTGTTCATCCCGTTCGGTTGCAAAGCGGTGAGGGATTTCATTGATAAAGAATCTTGATGGGTTGAGCGTGCCTTTCGCAGGCAAGACGAAGTGCTGCACGAGGCATCTGACGGTGATAGAAAATTTCCGGGAACATTTCTCCCGGAAATAAAAATAGCCTGCCATTCGATAATTATCCGTATTTTTGGCTCTGAGACGATGGTGACATGCAATCAGGCCTTTTGCTATACGGCCTTGCATGCCGCCGCAGCACATAAAGACTTAATTTGCCGATAATAAGATGAAAGGTATCGTGTTAGCCGGCGGTTCAGGCACCCGCCTCTATCCCATGACTAAGGGCGTCAGCAAGCAGCTCTTGCCCGTTTACGACAAGCCGATGGTTTATTATCCCATTTCGGTGTTGATGCAGGCTGGCATCCGTGACATTTTGGTCATATCTACCCCTCAGGACCTGCCTTTGTTCCGCCGTCTGTTAGGTGACGGCAGTGGCATCGGGATGCGTTTCTCCTATGCCGAGCAGCCTTCTCCCGACGGCCTTGCGCAGGCTTTTGTCATTGGCGAGGAGTTTATAGGTGGCGATGCTGTGTGCCTTGTGCTTGGTGATAACATCTTCCACGGCCCCGGTTTCCAAGAATTGCTTGACGAGGCGGTCTCAAACGCAGAAAGCGGCACGGCGACGGTTTTTGGTTATTGGGTTGACGATCCCAAGCGTTATGGCATAGCCGAGTTTGATGCACGGGGCAATTGCCTTTCCATTGAGGAGAAGCCTGCCAACCCTAAGTCGAACTACGCCGTAGTGGGACTTTATTTCTATCCGGGCAGCGTCGTTGGCATAGCCAAGTCCGTCAAGCCCTCGGCGAGGGGCGAGTTAGAAATAACTTCGGTCAACCAAGACTATCTGCATCAAGGCAAGTTGAAGGTAGTGCCTCTTGGCCGCGGCTTTGCCTGGCTTGACACGGGAACGCACGAGTCGTTGGCGGAAGCATCTATCTTCGTCGAAGTAATAGAGAAAAGGCAAGGCCTGAAGATAGCCTGTCTTGAAGGCATAGCCTACGAGAAAGGCTGGATAAACAAGGACATGTTGTTGTCGGCGGCGCGCCCGATGAGCAACAACCAGTACGGGCAGTACTTGATGAAAATTGCCGGCGGCTACGGATGCAATAACAACTTCAAGTGATGGATGTAGTAGAAACGGCAATAGGCGGGCTGTTGATATTCAAGCCCCGAGTGTTTGAGGACGCTCGCGGCTACTTTTTCGAGTCATACTCCCAAAAAGAGTTCGAAGCCAAGGCTGGCGGCATCAGGTTCGTGCAGGACAACGAGAGCTTTTCTTCCTACGGCGTTATCCGCGGCTTGCATTTCCAGTGTCCGCCATTCGCGCAGGCCAAGCTCGTGCGGTGCGTACGCGGTGCAGTGCTTGACGTGGCGGTAGACTTGCGGCGCAGCTCGCCTACCTACGGGCAGCACGTTGCCGTAGAGTTGAATGAGGAGAACCACCTTCAATTCTTCATCCCCAGAGGT